>JALSGW010000235.1 GCA_026982585.1 Alphaproteobacteria bacterium
CGAGGGCAAGCGCGGGCTGCCGCGCCATCGCCCGCCCTATGTGGCGAGCCGCGGCCTGTTCGGGCGCCCGACCCTGGTCAACAACGTCGAGACCCTGTGGTGGGTGCGGGACATCCTCGAGAAGGGTGGTTCCTGGTACGCCGCCCAGGGGCGCCGCGGGGCCAAGGGGCTGCGCCACTTCTCGGTCTCGGGACGGGTGCGGGAGCCCGGAGTCAAGCTCGCCCCCGCCGGCATCACCCTGCGCGAGCTGGTGGAGGAGTTCTCGGGCGGCATGGCCGAGGGGCACGAGCTTCGCGCGTACCTGCCGGGCGGCGCCTCGGGCGGCATCCTGCCCGCCTCTTTGGCCGACGAGCCGCTCGATTTCGGCACCCTCGAGCGGCACGGCGCCTTCATCGGCTCGCACGGGGTGATCGTGCTCTCCCAGCACGACGATCTGGTCGCGGCGGCGGCCAACCTCATGCGCTTTTTCGAGGAGGAGTCCTGCGGCCAGTGCACGCCGTGCCGGGCGGGCACGGAGAAGGCGGTGCGCCTGCTCGAGGCGCGCGAGCTCGACCGGGAGCGGCTTCTGGATCTGGTCGAGGTGATGCGCGAGGCCTCCATCTGCGGACTCGGACAGGCGGCGGGCAATCCCGTGGCCTCGCTGTTCCGGCATTTTCCCGAACTGGTCGGTGCGGAGGGCGCGGCATGAGCGGCGAGGTGCGCTTCATCCTCGACGGCAGCGAGCTCGTGGCGCGGCCGGGCGAGACCATCTGGCAGGCGGCAAGCCGTGCGGGCGTGGACATCCCCCATCTGTGCTGGCTGCCCGAGCCCGGGTATCGGGCCGACGGCAACTGCCGGCTGTGCGTGGTGGAGATCGAGGGCGAACGGACCCTGGCCGCCTCCTGCATCCGCACCCCGGAGCCGGGCATGGTGGTGCACACCCGGAGCGCGCGGGCGCGCCGGGCGCGCGAGCTGGTGATGGAGCTGTTGATCGCAGACCAGCCCGCACGCGAGCGGGCTCACGATCCGGATTCGCGCCTGTGGCGGTGGGCCGAGCGCATGGGCGTTCTGGAAAGCCGCTTTGCGGCGCGCCGGCAGCCTGCGCCCGACTTCTCCCATCCCGCCATGGCGGTGCAGCTCGACGCCTGCATCCAATGCACCCTGTGCGTGCGCGCCTGCCGCGAGGTGCAGGTCAACGACGTCATCGGCCTCGCCTATCGCGGAGCCATGAGCCGCATCGTCTTCGACATGGACGATCCCATGGGGGAGTCCACTTGTGTCGGCTGCGGCGAGTGCGTGCAGGCCTGTCCCACCGGGGCGCTCTTGCCGATGAGCGTGGTGGACCGGGAGAGCGGCCGCGGCGATCTCCGCGCCGATCAAACGGTGCGCTCGGTGTGTCCCTACTGCGGGGTCGGCTGCCAGCTCACCTACCATGTGCGCGACGGCCGCATCCGCTACGTGACCGGTGCTCCGGGTCCGGCCAATCTCAACCGTCTGTGCGTCAAGGGCCGCTTCGGCTTCGACTACGTCCACCATCCGCACCGGCTCACGGTGCCGCTCGTGCGCAGGGAGGGGGTGCCGAAGCGGCCCGACGCGGAGATCGATTGTACCGATCCCTACGACCATTTCCGGCCCGCGAGCTGGGAGGAGGCGCTCGATCGCGCCGCTTCGGGGCTCAAGCGCATTCTCGAGCGCGACGGCGGGCGGGCGCTCGCCGGCTTCGGATCCGCCAAGGGCAGCAACGAGGAGGCCTATCTGTTCCAGAAGCTGGTCCGCACCGCCTTCGGCACCAATTACGTGGACCACTGCACCCGGCTCTGCCACGCCTCCTCGGTGGCGGCCTTGATGGAGGGAATCGGCAGCGGGGCGGTGACCGCGCCCTTCACCGAGGCGCTGAACGCCGAGGTGATCTTCGTGATCGGCGCCAACCCCACCGAGAACCATCCGGTGGCGGCCACCTTCTTCAAACAAGCCGCCAAGCGCGGCGCCACCCTGATCGTCGCCGATCCCCGCGGCCAGGCCCTGCGCCGCTATGCGCGCTGGATGCTCGCGTTCCGCCCGGGCACCGACGTGGCATTGCTCAACGCCATGATGCACACCATCGTCGAGGAGGGGCTCTATGATGCCCGGTTTGTGGCGGAGCGCTGCGAGGATTTCGCGGCCTTCAAGGCCCATCTCGCGCGGTTTCCGCCCGAGGCGATGGCGAAACTGTGCGGGATTCCGGCCGAGACCCTGCGCGAGGTGGCGCGCTGTTTCGCGCGCGCCGAGCGGGCGATCATCTTCTGGGGCATGGGTGTGTCCCAGCACGTCCACGGCACCGACAACGCCCGCTGTCTGATCGCGCTCGCGATGCTGTGCGGACACGTGGGCAAGCCGGGCACCGGCCTCCACCCGCTGCGCGGGCAGAACAACGTCCAGGGCGCCTCCGACGTCGGGCTGATCCCGATGGTCTTCCCGGACTATCGTCCCACCCGCGACGCGGCGGCGCGACGCCGGCTCGAGCAGCTGTGGGGGGCACGGCTCGATGCCGAGCCCGGGCTTACGGTGGTCGAGATCATGCAGGCCGCCTATCGCGGCGAGATCAAGGGCATGTACATCATGGGCGAGAATCCGGCCATGTCCGATCCGGACGTCGCCCACGCCCGCGCCGCCCTCGCCCGCCTGGAGCATCTCGTGGTGCAGGACATCTTCCTCACCGAGACCGCCTATTTCGCGGACGTGGTGCTGCCCGCCGCCGCCTGGCCGGAGAAACAGGGCACGGTCACCAACACCAACCGCCAGGTGCAGATGGGCCGGCCGGCCGTGGCGCCGCCCGGAAAGGCGCGGCCGGACTGGTGGATCATCCAGGAGATGGCGCGGCGGCTGGGGCTGGATTGGTCCTACCGCGGACCGGCGGACGTGTTCGCCGAGATGACCGCGGTCATGGACTCGCTCGCCCACATCAGCTGGGCGCGGCTCGAGCGGGAGCATGCGGTCGCCTATCCCTGCCCGGCGCCCGACCATCCGGGCAAGGGGGTGGTGTTCGAGGACCGGTTCCCGACTGCGAGCGGCCGCGCCCGGCTGGTGCCGGCGGAGGTGGCGCCGCCCGTGGAGGAGCCGGACGAGGACTATCCGCTGGTGCTGATCACCGGCCGCACCCTCGAGCACTGGCACACCGGTGCGATGACCCGGCACGCGCCGGTGCTGGAGGCGTTGGAGCCGGTCGCCTTCTGCGCCCTCCACCCGGAGCAGATGGCGGCGCTCGGCGTGCGGCCGGGAGGGCGGGTGCGCCTTGCCACCCGGCGCGGCACCATCACGCTCATGGCGCGGGCCGACCGGGCGGTACCGAAGGGAGCCGTGTTCGTGCCCTTCTGCTTCCACGAGGCGGCCGCCAATCTGCTCACCCACCCGGAGCTCGACCCCTTCGGCAAGATTCCCGAGTTCAAATACTGCGCCTGCCGGCTCGAGCCCTTGGGCGAAGCGGTGGCCGCGGCGGAGTAGCGCCCTCGGCACCGCGAGGGGCCGGGGAGGTCACGAGGACCGCCGCCGCTCACGCTCCAACCTCTCCCGGTATCGCGCGCTTCGGACGGCTCCCGGAGCAGCTTCGTCGAGCGCATCATGCGCGACACGCCGCCGGGCCCGTGAGCGGCGGAGCGGTCAGCCTTCTTCCGCCTTCTGCGGGAGGATCAGCACGGCGCGGAAGTCGTTGACGTTGGTGTGGGTGGGACCGGTGACCAGCTGGTCGCCGAGGTGATCGAAAAAGGTGTGGGCGTCGTGGGCCTCGAGTGCGGCGCGGGGATCGATGCCGGCGGCGCGCGCCCGGGCCAGGGTGTCCGGTCCGACGAGGGCGCCGGCCACCGGCGCGGCGCCGTCCACACCGTCGGTGTCCGCCATCAGCGCCCAGATCCCCGCCTGTCCGTCGAGGGCGAGCGCGAATGAGAGCAGGCACTCCACGTTGCGGCCGCCGCGGCCCGCGCCGGTGACGGTGACGGTGGTCTCGCCCCCCGACAGCAGCAGGGCCGGCGGCGCGAGCGGCTCTCCGTGCCGGGCCGAGGCGCGGGCGATGCCGGCCAGCACCCGGCCGACCTCGCGCGCCTCGCCCTCGATGGCATCGCCGAGGATCAGACAGGAGAGCCCCAAGCCTTGTGCCCGCTCCGCCGCCGCCCGCAACGATGCGATCGGACGGGCCACCAAGGCGAAGCGGCTGCGCGCGAAACAGGGCGCGCCCGGCTTCGGGGTCTCGTCGGGACAATGACGCAGCCAAGAGGCGGCGGTGGTGTTGTGGAGTCCGTATCGCTCGAGCACCGCGAGAGCGTCGGCGCAGCTGGTGGGATCGGCGACGGTGGGGCCGGAGGCGATCACCAGCGGATCGTCGCCGGGCACGTCGGAGACGGCGAGGGTGTGGACCCGGGCCGGCCAGGCGGCGCGGGCGAGCCGCCCGCCCTTGATTCGGCACAGATGGCGCCGGACCGTGTTCATCTCGGCGATGGTGGCGCCCGATCGCAAAAGGGCGGCGTTCAGGCGGGCGAGCTCCTCGAGCTCGAGGCCCGCGGGGGGCAGGGTCCAGAGCGCCGAGCCGCCGCCCGAGAGCAGCACCAGCACGAGATCCTCCTCGCCGGCCCGCTCGGCCAGGGCGAGTGCGCGCGCGGCAGCCCGCATGCCGGCGCGATCGGGCACCGGATGGCCCGCCTCCACGAGCTCGATGTGCCGAAGCGGCAGCGCCTGGCCGTGGGGCACGGTGACGAGCCCGCAAAGCGGCCCGGGCCAGTGGCGCTCCACCGCCTGGGCCATGCGCGCCGCCGCCTTGCCGACGCCGAGCACGAAGGTGCGCCCCGGAGGCGGGAGCGGCAGCGCCGGCGGTATCACCGTGAACGGATCGGCGGCGCGCACCGCCTCCATGAACAGTTCCCGGAGACAATCCCTCGGATCGGCGAGCGCCGCCGTCATCATCCGCCCTCGCGCACCGCGGCGAGCAGGTAGTTGACCGAGGGATCGCGCACCAGGAGGAAGCGCTCCCGGGCGGGGTCGTAGGCGAGGCCGGTGAGGGCCACCGGGCGCAGGCCCTGGGCGCGCAGCTTGGCGGCGAGTTCCGAGGGCTTGAGGAAACGGCGCCAGTCGTGGGTTCCGGGCGGAAGCCAGCCGAGCAGCCGCTCCGCCGCCACCACGGCCAACAGCAGCGCGCTCAGGGTGCGGCTGAGCGTGGAGAGCAGGAGCAGACCGCCCGGTCGCGTGAGCTGCGCGAGCTCGGCGAGAAAGGCGTCCACGTCCGGAACGTGTTCCACCACCTCCAGGGCCAGCACCGCGTCGAAACGCTCCCCCGCCACCACCAGATCCTCGGCGCTGGCCACCCGGTAGGCGATCGCGAGGTTCTGGGCACGGGCGTGGGCGTTTGCCGCATCGATGTTGCTCGGCAGGGGATCGATGCCGGTGACCCGGGCCCCGAGCCGGGCGAGGGGCTCGCACACCAGACCGCCGCCGCAGCCGACGTCCAGCACGCGCAGATCGACAAGCGGCCGCTTGCATCCGGGGTCGCGGTCGAAATGGGCGAGCAGCTGGTCGCGGATCCAGCGCATGCGGGCCGGCTGGAGCAGGTGCAGCGGTCGCATCGGTCCCTCGGCGTCCCACCAGCGGGCGCCGATGTGCTGGAATTTCCGAAGTTCCTCCGCGTCCGCCGCCATGGGCTCCCTTCCCGCTCTTGTCCCCCGCCGAGGCGGTGTTTATCTACAGGCCGCCCGCGTGGCCTGGCAAGCTGAGGGCGGCGCGCGGCGGCTGGGATTCCCGGGGCGGGCGAGCTTTCCGTGACGCTTGTGGTCCAGAAATACGGCGGCACCTCGGTGGCCGATCTCGCGCGCATCCGCAGCGTCGCCGCCCGGGTCAAGCGCCATGTGGAGCAGGGGGAGCGGGTCTGCGTGGTGGTCTCGGCCATGGCCGGCACCACCAACCAGCTGGTCGCCTGGGTGCAGGAGCTCGATCCCCTGTGCGATCCGGCCGAATACGACCAGGTGGTCTCGAGCGGCGAACAGGTGACGGTGGGCCTTTTGGCCATCGCGCTCAGAAAGGCGGGGGTGCCGGCGCGCTCCTTCCTCGGTTGGCAGGCGGGGATCGCCACCGACGACGCGCACGGCAAGGCGCGCATCCTGCGCATCGATCCGGAGCCCTTGCGGCGTTGCCTGGAGCGGGGCGAGGTGCCGGTGGTGGCGGGTTTCCAGGGACTGGGCCCGGACGGGCGGGTGACCACCCTCGGCCGCGGCGGCTCCGATACCTCGGCGGTGGCGCTGGCGGCGGCGCTGCGGGCGGAGCGCTGCGACATCTTCACCGACGTGGACGGCGTCTATACCAGCGATCCCCGCATCGTCAGCCGGGCCCAGAAGCTCGCCCGCATCACCTACGAAGAGATGCTGGAGATGGCGTCGGTGGGGGCCAAGGTGCTGCAGACCCGGGCCGTGGCCCTGGCCATGCGGCACAAGGTGCGCCTGCAGGTGCTCTCCAGTTTCACGGATGTTCCCGGAACGCTTGTGGTGGACGAGGACGAAGTCGTGGAATCGCAGGTCGTCAGTGGTATCGCCTACAGCCGCGACGAGGCCAAACTGTCGGTGGTGCGGGTGCGCGACCGGCCGGGGGTGGCGGCGGCCATCTTCGGGCCGCTCGCGGAGGCCAACATCAACGTCGACATGATCGTGCAGTCGGTCTCCCGCGACGGCGTGCACACCAACATCACCTTCACCGTCAGCCGCGCGGATCTCCCCCGCGCCCGCGCCATCCTCGCGGAGCTCAAGGACCAGGTGGGTTTCGAGCGGGTGGACGCCGACGATGAGGTGGTGAAGGTGTCGGTGATCGGCGTGGGGATGCGCTCGCATGCGGGAATCGCGCATCGCATGTTCCGCACCCTGGCGGACAAGGGGATCAACATCCAGGCGATCAGCACCTCGGAGATCAAGATCAGCGTCCTGATCGCCGAGGAATACGCCGAGCTCGCGCTGCGTGCGCTGCATCAGGCCTACGGTCTCGACCGGGCCTGATCGATGACGGGCTTCGACGCCTATCCGCGCCTCGCCGCCGCTTCCGCCCGCGGCCGGGCCTTCCTCGGCAGCGAGACGGCGATGATGGCGGGCGCCATGACCTGGGTCTCCGAACACCGGCTGGTGGCGGCGATCTCGAATGCCGGCGGCTTCGGCGTGCTGGCCTGCGGCGCCATGACCGCCGACCAGCTGGCGCAGGAGATCGCGGCGACCCAAAGCGCCACCGATCGTCCCTTCGGGGTCAATCTCATCGTCCTCCATCCCGATCTCCCGGCGCTCGTGGAGGTGTGCCTGGAGCAGCGGGTGGGTCATGTGGTGTTCGCCGGCGGACCGCCGCCGGTGGAGCTGATCCGGCGCCTCAAGAACCACGGTTGTCGGGTGCTCGCCTTCGCCACCACGCTCGCGGTGGCCCGGCGGCTGGTGCGGCAGGGGGTGGATGCGCTCATCATCGAGGGTTCCGAGGCGGGCGGCCATATCGGTCCGGTGGCGACCTCGGTGCTGGCGCAGGAGATCCTGCCCCATCTGCGCGAGGTGCCGGTGTTCGTGGCGGGCGGCATCGGCCACGGGGAGATGATCGCGGCCTATCTGTTGATGGGTGCGGCCGGCGTGCAGATGGGGACGGTGTTCGTGTGCGCCGAGGAATCCATCGCCCATCCCAACTTCAAGCGCGCCTTCATCCGCGCGAGCGCCCGCGATGCGGTGCCGAGCGTGCAGCTGGATCCCGAGTTCCGGGTGATCCCGGTGCGGGCGCTGGTCAACGCGGCGGTTCGGGACTTCATCCGCACCCAAAGGGAGGTGATCGACCGCTACCGGGCCGGGGAGCTGAGCTACGAGGAGGCCTCGCTCGCCATCGAACATTTCTGGGCGGGGGCGCTCAGACGGGCGGTGATCGAGGGCGATGTGGAGCGTGGCTCTTTGATGGCCGGCCAGAGCGTGGGTATGGTGAAGGCGGTACGGCCCGCGGAGGCGATCCTGCACGAGCTGGCCGAACAGGCGGAGCGGACGCTCGCGCGGCAGGGGGCCGGCTGAGCCGGCCATGGAGCGGGAGTCGGTGGTGAACCAGGCGGGAGGCGGCGCGGTGCGGCGCGGCGGAGAGGCGTCGAGCGCCCGCACGCTGCTGCGCCGGCTGGTCGAAGTGGTGGCCGAGCCCATCGCGCCCCAGGAGCGGCTGGATCGTATCGTCGGCATCATCGCCGCCAACCTGGTGGCCGAGGTGTGCTCCATCTACATCCTCCGCGCCGGGGAGGTGCTGGAGCTGTTCGCCACCCAGGGGCTCGCACGGGAAGCGGTCCATCGCACCCGGCTCCAGGTGGGCGAGGGATTGGTGGGCACCATCGCCGCCCAGGGCCTCATCATCAACACCAGCGACGCCCCGAGCCACCCGCAGTTCGTCTACCGCCCCGAGACCCGGGAGGATCCCTATCGTTCCTTCCTGGGCGTGCCGATTGTCCGCGGTGGCCGGGTGCTGGGCGTGCTGGTGGTGCAGAACCGGGCGCGACGCCAGTACGGCGAGGAGGAGGTGGAGGCGCTCGAGATCGTCGCCTCCGTGCTCGCCGAGATGCTGGTCTCAGGTGGCATCATCGACCGCGAGCGCTATGCCGATGTCGCCGGAAGCCCGATCGAATCGCTGAGGCTCGAGGGCCAGCGGCTCGTGGACGGCATCGCCGTGGGCCGCGCCTGGCTGCACGAGCCGCGGGTGGCCATCACCCGCATCCTGGCCGACGATCCGGCGGCGGAACACCGGCGGCTGGAGGCGGGTCTGTTGGCGCTGCGGCGCTCCCTCGACCGCGCGCTGGCGCGCCCCGACCTCAGCTTCGGCGAGGAACGCGAGATCCTCGAGGCCTACCGCATGTTCGCCGAGGACAGCGGCTGGCAGCGGCGCATGCGGGAGGCGATCGACACCGGGCTCACCGCCGAGGCGGCGGTCCGTCGGGTGCAGGAGGAGACCCGTCTGCGGCTGGAGCACGCGAACGATCCCTATTTGCGCGAACGGCTGGTGGAGCTCGAGGAACTCGCGAACCGTCTGCTGCTGCATCTTGCGGGGCGCGATCCGGCCAAGGAGGCGGCGCACATGCCGGCCGGGTCGATCATCGTGGCGCGCAACCTCTCGGCGGCCGAGCTCGTGGAATACGATCCGAGCAAGCTGCAGGGCATCATCCTCGAGGAGGGATCCTCCACCGCCCATGCCACCATCGTCGCCCGGGCCTTCGGCGTGCCCATGATCGGCCGGGTGAAGGGGGCCATGACCCAGATCGAGCCCGGCGATGTGATCGCGCTCGATGCCGATCACGGCCAGGCCTTCGTGCGCCCCGGCGAGGCGGTGCTCGACGCCTTCGCCCACGCCCAGGCGGCGCGCAGCGGCCGGTCGCGGCAATGGGAGGAGCTGCGCCGGGCGCCCGCCACCACCCGCGACGGCGTGCGCATCGCCCTCAACATCAACGCCGCCTTCCTCATCGACCTCGCCGCCATCGCCCGCACCGGCGCCGAGGGCTGCGGCCTGTTCCGCACCGAACTCGCCTTCATGACCCGCGCCGCCTGGCCGGACTGGCGCACCCAGGCCCAGTTCTACGCCCGGGTGCTGGACCGGGCCGGGGACGCGCCGGTGACCTTCCGCACCCTGGACGTCGGCAGCGACAAGCAGCTGCCCTATTTCCGCCTCCCCGAGGAGGACAACCCGGCCATGGGATGGCGCGGGCTGCGCATGACCCTGGATCGCCCGCTCATCCTGCGTTCCCAGCTGCGGGCGCTGCTCTATGCCGCCCGCGGGCGGAGGGTGCGCATCATGTTTCCGATGGTGGCCGAGGTGGAGGAGTTCCGCCGCGCCCGCGCGCTGCTCGAGCGGGAACAGGAGCGCGCCCGGGCGCTGGGCTGGGAGCCGCCGGCGGCGCTCGAAGTGGGGGCGATGTTCGAGGTGCCGGCGCTGTTCTGGCAGCTGGAGACGCTCCTGCCCCTCGTGGACTTCCTCTCGGTGGGCAGCAACGATTTGTTCCAGTTCCTGTTCGCAAGCGACCGCGGCAATCCCCAGCTGGCCGAACGCTACGACGTGCTGTCGACGGCGGCGCTGCGCTTCTTCCAGGAGTTGGTGCGGATCTGCCGCGCCCATCGGGTGCGGCTGTCGATCTGCGGCGAAATGGCGAGCCGGCCGCTCGAGGCCATGGCGCTGATCGGGGTGGGGCTGCGCGATCTGTCCCTGGCTCCCTCCGAGGTGTTGCCGGTGAAGGCCATGGTGCGAGCCCTGCACGTGGGCCGTCTTGCGCGCTTTCTCGACCATCTGCTGGCCCGGGGCGAGCATCGCATCCGCAGCCACCTCGAGGCCTACGCCGCCGATCAGGGCATTCCGCTGCCCGCCGGGCACCTCGCCGCCGTCTGACGTTGCGCCGTGCGCCCCCGGGGGCGAACGGGGTTTGGCCTTCGCCACGGAAACTGCTAAGGAGGGGGCTGTGGTTGGGTGTCACAGTACACGCGTACCGTGTTGGGGCCTGAAGAACCATGGCACATTCCCGACCTCGCCCCCACAACGACGACGAGGACCAGAGCCGGGAGATCCTTCTCAAGGTCGGGAGCGCACTTGCCAGGGCCAGGGAGGAACGCGGAGAAGGGCTCGAGGAGGTGGCCGCCTGGTTGCGCATCCGGCCGCCTTATCTCGAGGCCATCGAACGCGGCGACTACAGCGTCTTTCCGGCGCATCCCTACGCGTTCGGATTCCTGCGCGCCTATGCCGACTATCTCGGCTACGACGGGCCGGAGGTGGTGCGGCGGGTGCGGGATGCCCTCCAGGCGGAAGCTCCCAAGGCGCGGCTCGAGGTCCAGCGGCCGCTGATCGAACGCCACCGCCCCACGGCGCTGGGGCTGGTGCTGGCGGCGGTGGTGATGGCGGTGGGCGCCATCGGCTGGTACGGCGTGCGGGGACTGGACCCCGAGGTGCGGGCCCGGCTGCTCGGATGGCCGGGCCGGCTGGCCGAGCGCGCGGTGGAGCGCCTCGGCTGGGGCGAACCGGAGCCGCAGCCGGTGGTGGCCGAGGCGAGCCGGGCGAGCGGCCATGCCGGCGAGGCGCCGCCAGCACCCGGTACCGTCGCGGAAAGCGCTCCGCCCGCTTCCCGCATCGAGCCGGTGCCGCCACCGCGCGAGGTGGTGCTGGTGCGGTTCGAGGCGGTGGACGAGGCGCCGCCGGTGATCTCCCAGAAGCTGCGCCTCATCCAGCGGTCGGGGGACCGCCAGGCGCAGCGGACCACCAGCGACGCCACCGTCGCCAACGCCGCCGAACTGCGGTCGGCCTTCGCGACGGAGCCGCCACTGGTGACCGCAGCCCTGGAACCGCCGGCACCGCAGCGGGAGAGGACGCCGCCGCGACCGCCGGGACTCGCATTGGTGGCGATCGCGGAGACCTGGATCCGTCTCGAGAGCCAGGACCGAAGCTATCTGCGCAGCCGCATGATGGCGCCGGGAGCACGTCTGCCGCTTCCGGAGCGGGACGATCTGGTGCTGTTCGCCACCGACGCCGGCAGTGTGGCCATCGAGGTGGGCGGGGTGTCGATCGGTCCGCTCGGCGAGGCGGGGGAGCCGCTTTGGGCCTACGCCATTCGTCCGGCACGCTTGCGGGCGCTGGCCGAAAGCCGGTGACGGTCCGCCTTGCGGGCTCATGCCCGGTGATCCATATCCGCCGTCAGGCGGAGTGGCCTTGGTGAACCCCGGTTCGAGCCCCTCATGATCCCGCTCGAGGACATCCCGCGACGGCGAAGCCTGGCGGTGCGCATACGCGGCGTCACCGTGGGCGGCGGCGCCCCGGTGGTCGTGCAATCGATGACCAACACCGACACCGCCGACGTGGAGGCCACGGTGCGGCAGATCGTGGAGCTGGCCGAGGCGGGCTCGGAGATCGTGCGCGTCACCGTCAACACCCTGGAGGCGGCGCGGGCGGTGCCGCGCATCCGGGAGCGGCTCGACGCCCGCGGCCTCGACGTGCCGCTCGTGGGGGATTTCCACTACAACGGCCACCGGCTGCTGGCCGAGGTCGGGGAGCTCGCCACCGCCCTCGACAAGCTGCGCATCAACCCGGGCAATGTGGGCTTCGGGGCGAAACGGGATCGCCAGTTCGAGGCCATGATCGAGGCGGCGCTCAAAAGCGGACGGCCGATCCGCATCGGCGTCAACTGGGGCAGCCTCGACCAGCGCCTGCTCGCCCGCCTCATGGACGAGAATGCGAAGCGAAGCCCCCCCGCCGCGAGCGACGCGGTGCTGCGCGAGGCCTTGGTGCGCTCCGCCCTCGAGAGCGCGGCCGAGGCGGAGCGGCTCGGCCTTGCTCCCGAGCGCATCGTGCTCTCGGCCAAGGTGTCGCGGGTGCGCGATCTCGTCGCCGTCTATCGGGAACTGGCCCGCCGCTCCCGCTACGCCCTCCACCTCGGGCTCACCGAGGCGGGGCTCGGCCTCAAAGGCATGGTGGCGAGCAGCGCCGCCCTCGCCATCCTCCTCCACGAGGGGATCGGCGACACCATCCGGGTCTCCCTCACCCCCAGGCCGGGAGAGCCGCGCAGCACCGAGGTGCGTATCTGTCGGGAGCTCCTGCAGGCGCTCGGCCTGCGCAGCTTCCAGCCCGAGGTCTCCGCCTGTCCCGGCTGCGGCCGCACCACGAGCCGGGTGTTCCTGGAACTCGCGCGCGAGATCGAGGACTGGCTCGAGGCGCGCATGCCGGAGTGGAAGCGGCGCTATCCCGGGGTCGAGGAGCTCAAGGTCGCGGTGATGGGCTGTATCGTCAACGGGCCGGGCGAAAGCCGCTTCGCTGATGTGGGCATCAGCCTCCCCGGCACCGGCGAGGCCCCGGCGGCGCCGGTGTTCGTCGACGGGCGCAAGGTCGCGACCCTGCGCGGACCGAACCTCGCCGAAGCGTTCAAGCGCATCGTCGAGGACTATGTGGCGCGCCGCTTCGGCGCACCCAGGGCGGAGGCGTCGTGAGCGCTCCCACAGCGCGCCCGGTGCGCGGCACCCGGGACCTCTTCGGCGAAGTCCTGCGGCGCCACCGGCGGGTGGTGGAGACCGCCCGCAGCCTGGCGTTGCGCTACGCGTTCGCCGAAATCGAGACACCGATTTTGGAGTTCACCGATCTCTTCGCGCGCAGCCTCGGCGAGGGGTCGGATGTGGTCAGCAAGGAGATGTACAGTTTCACCGACCGCGGCGGCGACAGCATCACCCTGCGGCCGGAGGGCACGGCGGCGGTGGTGCGGGCGGCGATGGCCGGATCGCTGCTCCAGCTGCGGCCGCTCAAACTGTTCTACCATGGCCCCATGTTCCGCTACGAGCGGCCGCAGAAGGGGCGCCTGCGCCAGTTCCACCAGGTGGGGGTGGAGGTGCTGGGCGCGGCGGAGCCGGCGGCGGACGTCGAGTGCATCCTGATGGGGCGACACCTCCTCGAGGAACTCGGCCTGGGCGAGGCGGTGGTGCTGGAGCTGAACAGCCTCGGCAACCTCGAGAGCCGCCGCCGCTACCGGGAGGTGCTGGTCTCCTATCTGCGCCGGCGCGAGGGGGAGCTGTCGCCGGAAAGCCGCGTCCGTCTGCAGCGCAATCCCCTGCGCGTGCTGGATTCCAAGGATGCCGGGGACCGCCGCGTGGTGGCCGAGGCACCGCGCCTTACCGACCATCTGGACGAGGAAAGCCGCCGCTTCTTCGAGGAGGTGTGCGACCGCCTCGATTCGCTCGGGGTCGCCTACCGGATCAATCCCCATCTCGTGCGCGGGCTCGACTACTACACCCACACCGCCTTCGAGTTCACCACCGACCGGCTCGGCGCCCAGGGGGCGGTGCTCGCCGGCGGCCGCTACGACGGCCTGATGGCGGCCCTGGGCGGCCCGGACCTGCCCGGGATCGGCTGGGCGGCGGGGGTGGAGCGGCTTGCGATGCTGCTCTCCGAGGCGCCGCCGGCGCCGCGGCCGCTCGCGGTGATCCCGGTCGGCGAGGAAGCCGAGGGCGAGGCCTGGCGCCTCGCTCAGGAGCTGCGCCGGGCGGGCTTTGTCGTCGACCTCGCCTACCGGGGCCGCGCGGGCCAGAGGATGAAACGCGCCGATCGGCTGGGCTGCCGCTTCGCGCTGTCGCTCGGCGGCGACGAGCTCGCCCGCGGCACCGTGCGGCTGCGCGATCTCGACAGCGGCGAGGAGCGGGAGATCGCCCGGGACGAACTCGCCGACACGCTGCTCGGGCTCGGAGCGGAGCGCCGATGAGCTCGTCCGCCTTCGCCCGTCGTCTGGACGCCATCCTCGCCCGCAAGCGCGAGCTCGAAGAGCGCATGAGCCGGGCGAGCGGGGCCGAGGTGGCGAGGCTCGCCCGCGAGCACGCCGAGCTCGCCGAGCTGGCCCTGGTCATCGAGCGCTGGCGGGCGGCCCTCGAGGAGCGCGACGGTCTGAGGGAGCTGGTGCAAAGCGCCGGTGAGGATGCGGAGCTCAGGGCGCTCGCGGAGGAGGAGCTGCGGAAGGTGGAGGCGCGCCTGCCCGAACTCGAGCGGGAGCTCAAGCTCGCTCTCCTGCCCCGCGACGCAGTGGAGGAGAAGAACGTCATCCTCGAGCTGCGCGCCGGCACCGGGGGCGAGGAGGCGGCGCTGTTTGCGGCGGATCTCCTGCGCATGTACCAGCGCTATGCCGAGCGCCGCGGCTGGCAGGTGGAACTGCTTTCGCTGAGCGAGAGCGATCTCGGCGGGGTGAAGGAGGCGATCGCCCGCATCCAGGGCCGAGGTGCTTATGGGCGGCTGCGGTTCGAGGGCGGCGTGCACCGGGTGCAGCGGGTGCCGGTGACCGAGGCGGGCGGACGCATCCACACCTCGACGGCGACGGTGGCGGTGCTGCCGGAGGCGGAGGAGGTGGACGTGCGGATCGACGAGAAGGACCTGAGGGTCGACGTCTTTCGCGCCTCCGGCGCCGGCGGCCAGCATGTGAACCGCACCGAGAGCGCGGTGCGCATCACCCACCTGCCGACCGGCATCACCGTCTCGATCCAGGACGAGAAGTCCCAGCACCGCAATCGGGCCCGGGCGTTGCAGATCCTGAGGGCGCGGCTGTTCGAGCTCGAGCGGCGCCGGCGGCAGGCGGAGCGGGCCGGCGAGCGACGGGAGCAGATCGGCAGCGGCGAGCGCTCGGAGCGCATCCGCACCTACAACTTCCCCCAGGGGCGGGTCACCGACCACCGCATCGGCCTCACCCTCTACCGGCTTTCCGAGGTGCTCGCCGGCGAGGCCCTGGACGAGATCATCGACGCCCTGATCGCCGAGGACCAGACCCGCCGGCTGGCCCAGTTGGAGCTGTGAACGGGGCGGTATCGGTCCGAAAGGCGCTCGAAGAGGCGC
>JALSGW010000236.1 GCA_026982585.1 Alphaproteobacteria bacterium
ACCGTGCGCATCGACTGGGAGACCATGATGACCAGCCTTCCCGGGGTGTTCGCCGGCGGCGACATCGTGCGCGGGGCGTCGCTGGTGGTGTGGGGGATTCGCGACGGCCGCGACGCCGCCGTCGGCTTGCACCGCTATCTCGAGGCCCGGGCGGCGCGCCGGGCGGCGTGAGGAGGAGGGACGAGATCATGGCGGAGCGCATGGATCGCGAACGGGAGCTTGGCCGGCTCGCCCTCTTCCGGGCCAACCGGCGGCGGCTCGAGGAGGCGGGCGCGCTGGCTGCGGACCTGGAGCGGGATGCCTGCGGGGTGGGGTTCGTCGCCGCCATCGACGGCCGGCCTCGGCGCGAGGTGGTGGAGAAGGCCATCCAGGCCCTCAAGGCGGTGTGGCATCGCGGTGCGGTGGCCGCTGATGGCAAGACCGGCGACGGCGCCGGCATCCACCTCCAGATCCCCCAGGATTTCTTCAAGGAGCAGATCAAGGGCGCCCAGGAGGAGGCGCATGCGCTCGGGGTGGGCATGGTGTTCCTGCCCCGTACCAGCCTCGACCAACAGGAACGCTGCCGGGAGATCACCGAGAGCGAGATCATCCGCTTCGGCTACAGCGTGCGCGGCTGGCGGCAGGTGCCGGTGGACGTGTCGGTGATCGGCGAGCGCGCCGCCGCCACCCGTCCCGAGATCGAGCAGATCATCATCGGCAATCCCCAAGGAGTGCCCGAGGATCGTTTCGAGCGGGATCTCTACGTGATCCGCCGCCGCATCGAGAAGGAGGCGCTGCGGGCCAACATCACCGACTTCTACATCTGTTCGCTCTCCTGCCGCTCCATCGTCTACAAGGGCTTGTTCCTGGCCGAGCAACTGGACGTCTTCTATCCCGATCTCAACGATCCGCGGTTCGTCTCCTCCTACGCCATCTTCCACCAGCGCTATTCCACCAACACCTTCCCCTCCTGGAAGCTGGCCCAGCCCTTCCGCATGCTCGCCCACAACGGGGAGATCAACACCCTCAAGGGCAACATCAACTGGATGAAGAGCCACGAAACCCGGCTCGCCTCGCCGCTGTTCGGCGAGCTGGTGGAGGACATCAAACCCATCATCCAGGAGGGCAGCTCCGATTCCGCCGCCCTGGATGCGGTGTTCGAGGCCATGACCCAGGCGGGGCGGCTGCTGCCGCTCGTCAAGACCCTGCTCATCCCCCCGGCCTGGTCCAAGCGCATGGCCATGCCCCAGGCCTGGCGGGACCTGTTCGCCTACTGCAACTGCGTGATGGAGCCCTGGGACGGGCCGGCGGCGGTGGTGGCCACCGACTGCCGCTGGGTGATCGCCGGCATGGACCGCAACGGGCTCAGGCCCATGCGCTATGCGCGCACCCGCGACGGGCTTCTGGTGGTGGGATCCGAGACCGGCATGGTGCCCTTGCCCGAGCTCGAGGTGGTGGAGAAGGGGCGGGTCGGCCCCGGCGAGTGCATCGCCGTGCATCTCGAACAGGGGGTGTTCTACCGCGACCACGAGCTCAAGGACCATCTGGCCGCACTCAAGCCCTACGGCAAATGGGTGCAGAACATCACCCGGCTCGAACAGATCGCCCGCAAGCGGCCCTGGCGGCCGGTGGGTTTGGCGCCGGCGGAGCTCAGGCGCCGTCAGACCCTCTACGGCATCTCCCTCGAGGACCTCGAGCTCATCCTCCATCCCATGGTGGAGGAGGCCAAGGAGCCGGTGGGATCGATGGGGGACGACACCCCGCTCGCGGTGCTGTCCAAGCGCTACCGGGGCTTGCACCACTTCTTCCGGCAACAGTTCAGCCAGGTGACCAACCCGCCCATCGACCCGCTCCGCGAATACCGGGTCATGAGCCTCAAGACCCGCTACGGCAACCTCGGCAACATCTTCGACGAGGATCCGAGCCAGACGGCGATCCTGGAACTCGAGAGTCCGGTGCTGTTGTCCCGCGACTATGAAGCGATCCTGGAACATTTCGGGCACAAGGTGCGGGTGCTCGACTGCACCTTCCCGGCGGACGGTTCGGAAAACCTGCGCGCGGCCTTGGAGCGGCTTCGGGCGGAGGCCGAGGAGGCGGTGCGCGGCGGCTCCGAGTCCCTGGTGCTGTCCGACGAAGGGGTGGGGCCGGAGCGGCTGCCGGTGCCGATGATCCTGGCGGTGGGAGCGGTCCACAGCCATCTGGTGCGGGTCGGGCTGCGCTCCTTCAGCTACATCACCGTGCGCTCCGGGGAATGCCTGGACGTGCACTATTACGCGGTGTTGATCGGGGTCGGGGCGACCGCGGTGCACGCC
>JALSGW010000237.1 GCA_026982585.1 Alphaproteobacteria bacterium
ACCCACGGCGGTCGCTATGTGCAGAACTATGTGAGTCCGGACGGGGCCGAGGCCTACGGCCGCTACGAAGCCATCGGTACCATGCCGGCGGGAGCGGTGGTGGCCAAGGACAGTTTCGTGATCGAGGCCGACGGCAGCCTCAGCGTCGGGCCGCTGTTCCTGATGCGCAAGCTGGAGGCCGGGGCGAGCCCGGCCACCGGGGACTGGGCCTACACCATGATCCTGCCCGACGGCCAGGTGATGAGCGGCGACGAGACCCAGTTCTGCGCCCAGTGCCACGGTCTCGCCCAGGACACCGACAGCCTCTATTTCCTGCCCGAAGCCTTCCGGATGGCGCGGCGCTGAGCAGGTCTGGAGGAAGCGGGGTGGGCGGCTTGGGCATGACCGGGCCGCCCGCGCGCCGGCGGGCACCAGGGCGCGAGCCGACGCGGCGTGCGGGCTCCTCTGCGGGGGCGCGAATCAACGGCGCATGAGCACCGGCGCCCCTCGTGGGTCGTTCCGATCGCGCACAAACAGCCCACGCGGGGGCCGGGCTCAGTGGGACATGAGCACCGGTGCCGTCATGTGCTCGAGCATCTTCCGCGTCACCCCGCCGAACACCAGCTCCCGCAGCCGGGAGTGCCCGTAGCCGCCCATCACCACGAGATCGACCGATTCGTCCGCCAGGTGGGAGAGCAGCACGTCGGCCACCTCCAGGCCGCCGCTCTCGAGCTCCCGGACCTCGACGTCGAGCCCGTGATGGGCGAGGTGGGCGGCCATGTCGGCGCCGGCGATGGGACCGACCTGATGGCCGAGCTTCTCGGGATCCACCACCACCACGAACACTTTCTCGGCCGAGAGCAGAAGGGGCAGGGCGTCGTGGATGGCCCGCGCGGCTTCCCGCGAACCGTCCCAGCAGCAGCTCACCACCCGGGGCGGCAGGGAACGCGGTCCGATATAGGGGATGATCAGCGCCGGCCGGCCCGAATGCATGAAGGCCGCTTCCACCACCATCGTCTGGTCGGCGGCGTCCCGCTCCGGGTCGGGCTGGCCCACCAGCGCGAGATCGGCGTGGCGGGCGTGGCGGGCGAACAGAGGCGGCATGCGGTCGATGGGCGCGATCTCGAAGCGGCGTTCCACCGGCCGACCGAAGCGGCCCGCGAGCTCGTCCACCCGTGCGAGCTGCCGGCGCGCCTGCTCCTCGGCGCGCGCCCGCTGCTCGCGCACGATGTCGGCCGGGATGCTGGTTCCCACCGCGGCGGGAAGATAGGGTTCGGCGAGCAGACACAGGGCTGTGAGATGGGCGTCGAAATGATCCGCAAGGCTCAGGGCGGCCTCGACGCGCGCATCCGAAGCCGGTCCCTGGTCCACCTGTACGAGAAGATCCTTGTAGGCCATCACATTCACCTCTCGCCCGCATTTCCGTCCTTCGGTGCTTAGATGGGAAGCACACCCCCGGGCAAGGCGCCGGCATGTCGTCGCAGCCGCGATTCGCCGCAGGCCGTTGGCATTAACCATCCATTCACCGTTTTCCGCGAAGGGAAGGACGGTAGCGAAAGGGATCGGCCATGGCGGCCGCGGCGGGCCGGGTTTTGGAGGTTCACTTCGAGGTCCATGTCCTCGAGGAGGGCCGCTGGTTGATCGACTACGTCACCCCCGAGGAGGAGGAGGCGCGGCGCGAGGCGCTGGAGTTGGCGCGCCGCCCGGAGGTGGAGGGGGTGCGGCTCATCAAGGAGCTGTACGATCCGGTGCGCGGCATCGCCGCCGGTCGGGTTCTGTTCTCCCACCTCCGCCCGCGATCGGAACGCCAGACACGGGACGCCCCGGGCCGGGGCGCCCCGCCGGACGGAGCGGACGGCGAGCCGGCGCTCCGGCTTGCGGAGGAGACCCTCGCCCCTCCCGAGGGGCCGCGCGCATCCGCCCGCGAGACGGTGGAGGAGTCCGACCTTGGCGAAGGGGAGGCGCCCGCCCCGAGCGCGGCCGGCGCGGGCTCGCTGCTGGCGCCGGCGCTGGCCGGTCTCGCCGCCTTTCTGTTGCTGCTTGCGGTGGTGGCGGCGATGGCGCTTTGAACTCGCTCGGCGCCGCCGTGCGGGCTCGAACCGGGCGGCGATGCGGAGCTTTGGGAGCGGCGATGGCGGTCCGTCGGTGCGGCCCACGGGTGATCGGGCGGGGCGGGTCCGGCAGGGTGGATGGCGCACCGAAGCCGGCCCATTGGGGCGATCGGGAAGCTCGGCGCAAACGGCGCCGGGGCACGGCAAGTGCTTCTGCAGGCCCGCTCCCGCCCCCTTGTCCGTCTCGCGCGCC
>JALSGW010000238.1 GCA_026982585.1 Alphaproteobacteria bacterium
GGTCGGCGAAGGGCGGCGCCCGGCCGCGAGGCCGGGCGCTCGCTCGCGAGCGGAGAAGGTGGGCAAGTGCGAATCGGGCTTTCGCTCCGCCATCGGCTGCTGTTGCCGCTTGTGCTGCTGATGGCGGCGGTGTTGCTGGGCCCGACGGTGTTCGCGCTGTGGGTGTCGCTGCACGATTACAAGCTCACCCGCCTCGGGCAGGTGCGCTTCGTCGGGCTCGAGAACTATCTGGCGCTGCTCGGGGATCCGGCCTTTCTCAACGCCATGGCGAACACCCTTCGCTTCGTGTTCGCCGCCGTCGCCCTCGAACTCGCGCTCGGACTCGCCCTCGCCCTCGCCCTCTACCGCCTCAGCTTCGGCCGCCATCTCGCCCGGGCGCTCGTTTTGGTGCCGATGTTCGTAACCCCGATCGCGGTCGGGCTCATGTTCCGCTACCTCCTCAATCCGGAGTTCGGGGTGATCCCCTATCTGCTGCGCGGGGTAGGCGTTGCGATCGACTGGTTCGGGCCCGGGCTTGCGCTCTGGAGCCTCGTGCTCATCGACGTCTGGCAGTGGACGCCCTTCATGGTGTTGTTGCTGCTCGCAGGCCTCGAATCGCTGCCCAAGGCGCCCTTCGAGGCGGCGCGGGTGGATGGCGCCTCGGCCTGGTTCACCTTCACCCGCGTGACCCTGCCCCTCTTGCGTCCGGTGATGCTGGTGGCGGTGATCATCCGCGGCCTCGATGCCTTCAAGGTGTTCGAATACGTCTACGCCATCACCCGCGGCGGCCCGGGGGCGAGCACCGAGACCATCCAGTTCCTCATCTACAAGGTGGGCTTTCGCTTCTTCCGCATGGGCGATGCGGCGGCGATGGCCTGGGCGCTGCTGCTGGTGACGTTCCTGCTCACGCTCCTGTTGTGGCGCCTGTGGGCACGCCGGGAGGGATGAGCATGGCCCGGATGAAAGGGGCGGTTGCGGCCGGTGCGCTGGTGACGACGGCGATCCTTGCGGTGCTGTTGCCGTTCCTCTGGGTGCTGCTGGCCTCCTTGAAGCCGCCGGATCTGCTCGCGCGGCCCGAGGTGTTGGCCTTTGCCCCCGACCTTCGCCACTGGCGCGCGGTGCTGCTCGAATCCGACGTGCCCCGCTACGCGCTCAACAGCCTCATCGTCGGCGTCAGCACCGTCGCCATCGCCCTCCTGGCGGCGACCCCGGCCGCCTATACCCTCTCGCGCTGGCGCACCGGCGGGGCTTCGGCGCGTTTTGCCATTCTGGCGGCGGAAATGCTGCCGCCCGCGGTGGTGATCGTGCCGCTTTTTCTCATCCTCTGGTCGCTCGCGCTCACCAACAGCCTGGTCGCGGTCGTGCTCGCCCATCTCACCTTCGTGTTGCCGGTGGTGACCTGGTTTCTCATCGGCTTCATCGACGATCTCCCCCGCGAGCTCGAGGAACAGGCGATGATCGACGGCCACACCCGCTTTCAGGCCTTTCGTCGGGTGGTGGTGCCGGCGCTGCGGCCGGGGCTCGGCGCTGCGGCGGTGCTCGGCTTCGTGCTGTCGTGGAACGACATGTTCTACGCGCTCATCCTCACCGGCGGCCAGAGCAAGACCCTGCCGGTTGCGATCGCCGGTTATTGGACCTTTCGCGGCATCGAAATGGGCAAGATGGCGGTGGCCATCCTGCTCTCGGTGGTGCCGGTGACGGTGGCGGCCTTTTTCGTGCAGAAACACCTGGTGCGCGGCCTCGGCGGCGGCGCGCTCAAGATGTGAGTGTGAGGGCGTGATGGCGGGCGTGCGGGTGGAGGGGCTCGAGAAGCGGTTCGGCGACACGCTGGTGCTCGCGGCCCTCGACCTCGAGGTGGAGCCGGGCAGCTTCACGGTGCTGCTCGGCCCCTCGGGCTGCGGCAAGACCACCACCCTGCGCCTGGTCGCCGGGCTCGAACAGCCGAGCCGCGGGCGGATCTGGATCGGCGCGCGCGAGGTGACCGGGCTCGAGCCGCGGGCGCGCAACGTCGCCATGGTGTTCCAGAACTACGCCCTCTACCCGCACCTCAACGTCTACGACAACATCGCCTTCGGCCTGCGCGCGCGCCGCCTTCCGGAGCCGGAGATCCGCCGCCGCGTCGCCCGGGTGGCGGAGATGCTCGGCCTCGAACGGCTGCTCGACCGCCGCCCGCGCGAACTCTCGGGCGGACAGCAGCAGCGGGTCGCGATCGGCCGCGCCATCGTGCGCGAGCCCGACGTCTACCTGTTCGACGAGCCGCTCTCCAACCTGGATGCCCGGCTTCGGGTGGCGATGCGCAGCGAG
>JALSGW010000239.1 GCA_026982585.1 Alphaproteobacteria bacterium
GGCCTATTTCGACGAGTCGGTGAAGGGACTCCGACCCGGCGCGCCGGTGGATTTCCGGGGGGTGCCGGTGGGAACGGTGCGCGAGGTGCGGGCCGAATACGACGGCGCCACCGGCGCCATCCGGGTCCCGGTGGTGCTCGAGATCGATCCCGAAGCCATCCGCTCGCCCGGCGGGGTTCCGGTGGACGAGGCCTGGTTCGCGCAGCGCATCGAGGAGGGGCTGCGCGCCCAGCTCCAGCTCGAAAGCCTGCTCACGGGCCAGCTCTACGTGGCCCTCGACGTCCTGCCGGAGCCGCCTCCGCCGCGCTGGCATCCCGATGCGCCCTATGCCGAGATCCCCACCCGTCTCTCCCAGCTCTCGCGCCTCAAGGAGGGACTGGACGCGGTCACCGTCTCCCTGCCGCTGTTGCTGGACCAGGCCCGGGAGGTTTTGGACCGGCTCAGGCTGTTGCTCTCGGACGCCAACCGCAGCCGCTTCGAACGTCTGCTCGCCCGAAGCGCCGGGGCCGCCGGGCGGCTGGAGGAGGCCGCAGCCCAGCTTCCGCCGCTCATCCGGGAGGCCCGGGCGGCCGCGGAACAGGTGCGGCGGCTTGCCCAGGAGCTGCGGGCGACGGCGGCGGACCGCAGCCGGGACCTCGAGGAGAGCCTGCAGAGTGTCACCCTGGCGGCACGCCAGTTCGCCCGCACGGCCGCCACCGTGGAACGTCTGGTTGCCGAGGTGGCCCCGAATGTGGAGGATTTCGCCGAAACCGGCCTGCCGCTGTTCGTCGGGCTGATCGAGGACGCGAGCCGGATGGTGGCCGAACTTCAGGGGCTGGTGCGCGACGTGCGCAACGATCCCGCCCGCTTTCTGTTCGGCGACCGTATCGGCGAGGGGGTGGAACCGTGATCTCCGGCCGCGCCACGCGGCGCCATCTGGTCTATGTGTTGGCGGTGCTGCCGGCCGCCTGCGCCCCCCTCCCGCGTGCGGTGCGCGCCCCGCGGGTCTACCGGCTCGCGCCCGAGTTCGCCTTCGCGCCGGAGCATCCCCGGCGCTCCTGGTCTCTCGCCATTTCCGAACCGCTCGCGGAACGCGCGCTCGACACCGACCGCATCGCCGTGGTGCGGCGGGGCTTCGAGCTGCTCTATTTCCAGGGGGTGGTGTGGAGCGACCGGGTGCCGGTGATGCTGCAGCTGCTCATGGTCCAGGCCTTCCTCGCCGCCCAGGCGCTGCCCGCGGTGGGCACCGACCGCGACGGTTTCCGGCCCGACTATCTGTTGCGGCCGATCCTGCACGCCTTCCAGGTGCGCGAGAACGGCCCCGCGGACCGCACCGCGGAGGTCGCCCTGTCGGTGACCCTGTTGCGCATGCCCCGCCGCACCATCGTCGGCACCCGCAACATCGCCGCCGAGGTGAAGGTGGCCGGCCCGGCGCTGGGCGGCGTGGTCCAGGCCTTCGACCGGGCGCTCGCCCGGGTGCTGCGCGAGCTGGTGGACTGGACCCTTGAAATGGGCGAGACAGACTGGCAACGGCGTCAGACGCCGCCCAACCTGCTCTAGCCCCGGTCGGGCGGGTGGCGGTGCTGCGACACGAGGGAGGATCGGCCATGATGCGCCTGCACACCCATCCCGCTTCGCCCTTCGGTCGCAAGGTGCTGGTCGCCGCCCACGAGCTGGGACTCGCGGCCGAGATCAAGGTGGAACACCGCAAGGTCAGCCCGGTGGAACCCCATCCCGAGGTGGTGGCGGACAATCCCCTCGGCAAGCTGCCGACGCTGGTCCGGGAGGACGGCACCCCGCTCGTGGATTCGCGGGTGATCTGCGAGTATCTGGACGCCCGGGCGGGAGGGGGCCGGCTCCATCCCGAGGAGCCCGAGCTGCGCTGGCGCGCGCTCATGCTGCAGGCGCTCGCCGACGGCATGATGGAGGCGAGCGTGCTCGCCCGCTACGAAACGGTGCTGCGCCCCGAGGCGCTGCGCTGGCCTGCGTGGCTCGAACACCAGAAGCGCAAGGTGGCCCGCACCCTCGATCGCATCGAGCAACAGGCCCAGGACCTCGATCCCGAGGCTGTGCACATCGGTCTCATTGCCCTCGCCTGCGCGCTCGGATATCTGGATTTCCGTTTCGCGGAGGACGGCTGGCGGCAGGGCCGGCCGCGGCTCGCCGCCTGGTTCGAGCGTTTTCGGACGCGACCTGCGATGCAGGCCACCCTGCCCCGGGATCTGGTGGCGTAGCGATGGCGACGGCCCCCGCTTCCTCGGCGCCGAAGACCGTGCTGGTGGACGCTCGGGGGCTGGC
>JALSGW010000240.1 GCA_026982585.1 Alphaproteobacteria bacterium
GGTTCGGGCCAACTATCTGGCCTCGCCGCCGCTGGTGGTGGCCTATGCGCTGGCCGGATCGTTGCGCCGGGACCTGGTCCGTGAGCCTCTCGGCGAGGATCCCTCCGGCCGGCCGGTCTACCTGCGCGATATCTGGCCGAGCGCCGAGGAGGTGGCCCGGGCGGTGCAGGAAGCGGTCAGCGCCGACGCCTTCCGGCGCTCCTATGCGGATGTGTTCGCCGGCGACGAACTGTGGAACAGCATCGCCCCGGACACCCGAAGCCTCACCTATCCCTGGGACGAGACCAGCACCTATGTGCGCAGGCCGCCCTATTTCGACGGCATGAGCCCGGATCCCCCGGAGCGGCTGGACGACATCCGCGGTGCGCGCGCGCTCTTGATCCTCGGCGACAGCATCACCACCGACCACATTTCCCCGGCCGGAGCCATCCCGGCCGACAGTCCCGCCGGCCGCTACCTGCTCGAGCGCGGGGTGCCGGTGGAGGAGTTCAACTCCTACGGGGCGCGGCGCGGCAACCACGAGGTCATGGTGCGGGGCACCTTCGCCAACATCCGGCTGCGCAACGAAATGGTGCCGGGGCGCGAAGGCGGATACACGCGGCTGATGCCGGAGGGCGCGGTGGTCACCGTCTTCGACGCCGCCATGGCCTACCGGGAGCGGGGCGTGCCCTTGGTGGTGATCGGCGGCCGGGAATACGGCTCCGGCTCCTCCCGGGACTGGGCCGCCAAGGGTCCGCGCCTGCTCGGGGTGCGGGCGGTGATCGCCGAGAGCTTCGAGCGCATCCACCGCAGCAATCTGGTGGGCATGGGGGTGCTGCCGCTGCTCTTCCCCGAGGGGGTGAACCGCAAGACCCTCGGGCTGGACGGATCCGAGCGGTTCGACCTGCTGGGCCTCGCCGAGGGTCTGAGCCCGCGCATGACGGTGCGGCTCCGCATCCACCGCAACCAGGGCGAAAGCGAGGAGGTGCCGCTCGTCGCCTGCCTCGAGACCGAGGAGGAGGTGGAGGCCTTCCGCCACGGCGGCATCCTCCCCTATGTGCTGCGCCAACTCCTGAACGACCGGCACTAGCGGATCCGACCCGACGCAGGGTTCCGAGCGGCCGCTTGCCTCCGCCAAGCGCGCGTATCGCGCACCCCGGCGCGCCATCCGTTTGCTGGACACCACCGGCGGCGCGGGTACGGGGATCCGCCTGCCGGAGCCGGGCCTGCGCCGGCGTCGATCAACCCGGCGGCGGCAGCGGCGGTGCTGCGCGCCGGCCCGCCAGCGCCTTCTGTCTCTCGAGGCGCTTGATCTCCTTCTGCAGCTTTTCGAACGCCCGCACCTCGATCTGGCGCACCCGTTCGCGGGAGATGCCGTAGTGCTGCGAGAGTTCCTCCAGAGTGGTGGCCGGATCCTTGAGCCGCCGCTCGGTGAGGATGTGGCGCTCGCGGTCGTTGAGCACCCCAAGCGCCTGCTCGAGCAGTTCACGGCGAAAGGCGAACTCCTCCTCCTCGGCGACCTGTTCCTCGGCGCTGGCGCTCGGGTCCACGAGCCAGTCCTGCCATTCGGTTTCGCTGTCCTCCCGAAGCAGCATGTTGAGCGAATGGTCGGGACCGCCCAGGCGGCGGTTCATCTCCACCACGTCCTGTTCCGCCACATCCAGGGTCTCGGCGATGCGCTTGACCGACTCCGGGCTCAGATCGCCCTCTTCCAGCTCCTGGAGCTGGCTTTTGAGGCGGCGGAGGTTGAAGAACAGCTTCTTCTGGGCGGCGGTGGTGCCCATCTTCACGAGCGACCAGTTGTGCAGGATGTATTCCTGGATGGCCGCCCGGATCCACCACATGGCATAGGTGGCGAGCCGGTAGCCGCGGTCGGGGTCGAAGCGCTTGACCGCCTGCATGAGGCCGATGTTGCCCTCGCTGATGATCTCCGAGAGCGGCAGGCCGTAGCCCCGATAGCCCATGGCGATCTTGGCCACGAGGCGCAGGTGGGAGGTGACCAGCTTGTGCGCCGCCTCCACATCCCCGTGCTCCTTCCACCGCTTCGCCAGCATGTACTCCTCGTCCGCATCGAGCATGGGAAAGCGGCGGATCTCTTCGAGGTAGCGGGCAAGCCCGCTGCCCTCGACGGGAACCGTCGGAAGCTTCGCCATCACGGCACGCGCTCCCCTTCACGCCAGCGATCCACGCCGAACCAATCCACCCGCATCTGGCACCGAGGTCGCGATCGGCATCCTCACTCTAGCCCCAACGCCCAGCCGTTCAAGCGCCGGCGGCGCGGACGGTTGGTCG
>JALSGW010000241.1 GCA_026982585.1 Alphaproteobacteria bacterium
GTCCACGCCGTCCAGTTCCACCGCGAGCCGGGCGAGGAGAGCGGGATCGATCTCCTCGGGCGGCTGGATGAACAGCGGCGTGCGGGGCTTGAAGAAGCCGCCCTCGGGCGGGAGCAGCACGAACGCCCCGGCCTCGACGGCGAACAGCAGCACACCGAAAAGGGCGAGGATCCCGGAAGCCCGCCTCGGTCTTGGGGTGGTTGAAAGCCGGCTTTTTGCGGCTTCGGCCAGGTACGCTTCCGCTGGCCACATCGACGGGCCCGCCTGCATCCCTTGCCCCGTCACCGGGCGCGCACCTCGACGCTCGAGGGAAGAGGCTCGAGGGTGAGCACGAAGGTCACATCGATGCGCAGATCCCCCACGGTGGTGCCGGAGATGCGCATCTCCCGAAAGCCGTTGCGCAACCTGTCGAACAGCACGTCATGGGGAAGCTCCACCCGGTACCACCCGGTCTCGTCGGAAGACAATTGATCCTCGTCGATGAAGCTCGCCTCGAGGAAGAGGGAGCCGCCCGGATCCACGCTGTTGACGGAGGGCGGCTCGTCGATCCGATACGCGGATTCATCTTCCACGATCCTGCGGAACCGCACCGGATCGTCCGTGTAGCGGAGATGGCGATGACCGCGGGCGCGCCAGGAGAGGTTGTATTCCATGCGCATGTCGACGGGATCGTCATCGCCGTTGTTGTAGACGTAGATGCGCACAAGCCGCGCCTGGACCCGGATGGCAGGCCGCGCGAGGCAGAAGGTGTCCTGGCCCCGGTCGTTGCGCAGCACCTGGGCCGGCGTCGGCCTCCTCTCGGAGAACGCCTGCCATGTGACCTGGAAGCAGCTGTCCCAGGGGATGGCCGTGTCATGGTAGAGCACCCATTGGGTCTCGCCCGGCGCCAGGCTGACGTCGTGCGGCGGGTTGAGCCAGCGTCCCTCCTCATCCCGCAGCATCACGGTGCCCCTGAGGGGCTCGCGGCTGTCGTTGGCGAGTCCGAACCGGAGCTGGGTGGCGAAGGCAGGATGAGCGTCCAGCACGCGCCATTCCCCGGGCAGGCCGACCACCACCGGGCGCGGGCGGATGCGCTCCGCCGCTCTGGGAGGAACCACCGATTCCATGGCCTGGCCGAGAAGCCGGCGGGTGATGGCGAACATCTCCCGCATCACCAGATCCGCGGGCGCCCGGCCCGGTTCCTCCTCCTCGGCCATGGGGGGCGGCGGTGCATCCACCTCGAGGCAGAGCTCCCGCACCCTCGAGCCGGCGAGATGGACGTGTCGGCGCCGCGGCTCGCGCACCTCCACCCGATAGCAGCGGCGTCCCGCCTCCCCGAGCTCCCGACCCGCAAGCCGCTTGCCCTTCGCCCGCACCGACCCGGCCTCGAGACGATCCCGGTCCTTGAACTTCATCCGCTCCACCACCCGCCCGTCGCGCACAAGGCGCACGGTGATGGAGGGTGCGGCGGCATCGCCCCGGTTGCGGGCGCGCACGAACCACCACACCCGCTCGCCCACCTCGGCGCGCGTGATCCTTGGCGTGCCGTCCGCCTCGCTCGAAAACCAGCTGTCCTCCACCTCCACCACCGGCCCGTGCGCCCAGGCGGCGGAGGCAGCGATCCCAAGGACCAACCCGCCGGCGATCGAACGCCACGCCCGCATGCCCCGACTCCCCGATCGGCGATGCGATACAAGGGCATTGTAACCCGGCGGTTGAGCGGCTCCAAGCCGGGCGGCCGGGGCTCAGCCGTCCAGTTTCTTCTTGAGCAGCTCCTGCACGAGTTGCGGGTTGGCCTTGCCGGAGGTGGCCTTCATCACCTGGCCCACGAACCAGCCGATCACCTTGGGATTCTTGCGGTAGCTCGCCACCTGCTTGGGGTTGTTCGCGACCACCTCGGCCACCAGCGGCTCGAGGGCGGCGGCGTCGGTGACCTGCTTCAGCCCGCGTTCCTCGACGATCGCATCCGGGCTTTGCCCGGTCTCGAACATGAGGGCGAACACCTCCTTGGCGAGCCGTCCGGAGAGGGTGCCGTCGTTGAGCAGGTCGAGCAGCCGGCCCAGCTGCTCCGGGGCGATCGGACAGTCGGCGATCTCGCGGCCGCTCCGGTTCAGCGCCCCGAACAGTTCGGTGATGATCCAGTTCGCCACCTGTTTGGGATCCCGGCCCCGGCAGGCGGCCTCGAAATAGTCGGCCACCTCGCGCTCCGCCACCAACACACCGGCGTCATAGGCGGAAAGGCCGTAATCGCGCATGAAGCGCATGCGTTTTTCGTCGGGAAGCTCGGGCAGG
>JALSGW010000242.1 GCA_026982585.1 Alphaproteobacteria bacterium
CGGCGGCGTCTATCTGGCCCTCACCCTCATGTTGGTCCTGCTCTACTGGTGGGCCGGCATGGGATTGTTCGACGCCGTCGCCCATGCGCTCACCACCATCGCCACCGGAGGTTTCTCCACCCGGGATGCCTCCCTCGCCGCTTTCCAGAGCCCTGCCGTGGAGTGGATCGCCATCCTGTTCATGACCCTGGGCGGTATTCCCTTCGTGCTGTACGTGCAGGCGCTGCGGGGTCGGCCGCTGCCGCTGTGGCAGGACTCCCAGGTGCGCTGGTATCTCGCCATCCTCGCGGTGAGCGCCGGCCTGTTGTGGCTGTGGCTGCTCACACAACAGAGCCAGGAAGGGCTTTCCGCCCTGCGCTTGAGCCTGTTCACCACCGTGGCGCTGGTCACCGGCACCGGCTATGCGGTGGCCGACTACGGCAGCTGGGGGACGTTCGCGGTCGCCCTGTTGTTCTTCCTGATGTGCGTGGGCGGTTGCACCGGATCCACCACCGGCGGCATCAAGGTGTTCCGCTTCGTGATCCTCTACCAGGTCTCCCGCGTGCAGATCGCCCGGCTGCTGCAGCCGAACGGCGTCTTCCGCCCCCATTTCAACGGGCGGCCGGTGCCGGAGGCGGTGGCCATCTCGGTGCTGGCGTTCGTCTTCCTGTTCGCCCTCAGCTTCTCGGTGCTGGCGGTGGCGCTGTCCTTCTTCGGGCTCGACTTTCTCACCGCCATGTCGGCGGCTTTGACCGCGCTCGCCAACGTGGGGCCCGGACTCGGGGCGATCGTGGGGCCGACCGGCACCTTCGCTCCGCTTCCCGAGGGCGCCAAGTGGCTCCTGGCCTTCGGCATGCTGCTGGGGCGGCTGGAGCTGTTCACGGTTCTCGTGCTCCTCACGCCGATGTATTGGAGGGCATAAAGACCGGGAGGCGAGCGGGGAGGCGCCCATGAACGCGGAGCTGCCCGAGCGTGCGGCGGTGGTGGTCGTCGGCGGCGGGGTGATCGGCTGCAGCATCGCCTACCATCTCGCCCGGCTCGGCATCACCGACGTCCTCCTCCTCGAGCGCCACCAGCTCGCGAGCGGCACGAGCTGGCACGCCGCCGGCCTGTTCGGCCAGTTGCGGGCCACCCGTCGGCTCACCGAGCTCGCCCGCTACGGCGCCGAACTGTTCCCGGAGCTGGAGCGGGAGAGCGGCCAGGCCACCGGCTTTGCCCCTACCGGCTCGATCAGTCTCGCCCTCAACCGCGAACGCCTCGAGGAGCTGCGGCGTGACGCCGCCATGGCCCGCTCGGTGGGGATTCGCGTTGAGGAGGTCGTTCCCCGGGAGATCCATGAGCTGCATCCCCTGTTGTGCCTCGATGGGGTGCTGGGCGGGCTCTACATCCCGGAGGACGGCACCGTCGATCCCGTGGATCTCACCCGGGCCTACGCCTACGCGGCACGCCGGCGCGGGGTGCGGATCGCGGAAGGGGTGGCGGTGGAGCGCATCCTGACCGCGGGCGGGCGGGTGGATGGGGTGTGGACCAGCCGGGGCCCGGTGCGGGCGGAGCGGGTGGTGCTGGCCGCCGGCCTGTGGACGCGGCTCATTGCCCGCACCGCCGGGGTGGCGGTGCCGCTCTATGCCGCGGAGCACGTCTATCTCGTCACCGAACCCCTGCCCGAGCTCACCAGGCGCCTGCCGGTTGTGCGGATCCCCGACGAATGCGCCTACGTGCGCGAGGACGCGGGCAAGCTTTTGCTCGGCTTCTTCGAGCCGGAGGCGGTGCCGATCGACCCGAAGACGCTGCACGACGCCCCGCCCTTCCTCTCCCTCCCGGGCGAGCTCGACCGCTTCTCCCCGCTGCTCGAGCAGGCCGTGCGCAGGATCCCGCCGCTCGCCCGGGCGGGGATCAAGACGGTGTTCAACGGCCCCGAGAGCTTCACCCCGGACAACCGCTACCTGCTGGGCGAGACGGCGGAGGTGCGGGGGTTGTTCGTGGCCTGCGGCATGAACTCCATCGGCATCCAGTCCTCGGCCGGCATCGGGCGGGTGATGGCGGAGTGGATCCGCGACCATCGCATGCCTGTGGACCTGTTGGAGGTCGACGTCCAGCGTTTCCATCCGGTGCAGACCACCTCCGCCTATCTGCGCGCCCGGGTGCGCGAGAGCCTGGGGCGCCTTTATGCGCTGCATATGGGCGAGCGGCCCTTTGTCACCGCCCGCGGCGTGCGCCGTTCGCCCTTCCACGCCAGGCTGTGCGAGGCGGGGGCGGTGATGGCGGAAGAGGCCGGGTTCGA
>JALSGW010000243.1 GCA_026982585.1 Alphaproteobacteria bacterium
GAACGCGGTGGTGGTGGCGGAGGAGCTGCTCACCCGGCTCGAGACCCTGCGCGGCCGGCTGATCCCCGAGGACGTGCGGGTCGAGGTCACCCGCAACTACGGCGAGACCGCCGCCGACAAGGCCGAGGAGCTGCTCTTCCACCTGGTGCTCGCCACCGTCTCCATCGTCTTCATCATCTTCCTGTTCGTGGGCGGCCGCGAGGCGTTTGTGGTGTTGTGGACGATTCCCATCACCATCCTCCTCACCTTCTTCACCTCCTGGCTGCTCGGCTACACCATCAATCGGGTGAGCCTGTTCGCCCTGATTTTCTCGATCGGCATCCTCGTCGACGACGCCATCGTCTTCATCGAGAACATCGCCCGCCACTGGCGCATGGATCCCGATGCGAGCCCGGTGCAGGTGGCGGTGCGGGCGGTGGCGGAGGTGGGCAATCCCACCATCGTCGCCACCCTCACGGTGATCGCGGCGCTGCTGCCGATGCTGTTCGTCTCCGGGCTCATGGGCCCCTATATGGCGCCCATCCCGGTCAACGCCTCGGCGGCGATGCTGTTCAGCTTCTTCGTCGCCGTCATCATCGCCCCCTGGATGCGGGTGAAGCTCGGCCGCGGCCGGCACCGGGGCGGCCACGGCGGCGACGAGGAGGGCATCGATTTCGTGGGCCGGCTGTATATGCGGCTCGCCCCCGCGGTCTACCGCACCCGCCGCCGCGCGCTCGCCTTCCTGCTCCTCGTGGGCGTGGGCATGCTCGCCTCCCTCGCGCTCTTCTACACGCGCGACGTGACGGTGAAGCTCCTGCCCTTCGACAACCGCTCCGAGCTGCAGGTGGTGGTCGACCTGCCCGAGGGCAGCACCCTCGAGGAGACCGAGCGGGTATTGTTCCAGCTCGCCGACGCCATCGCCGACATGCCGGAGATCGTCTCCATCCAGGCCTACGCCGGCACCGCCGCGCCCTTCAACTTCAACGGGCTCGTACGCCACTACTATGTGCGCAACAGCCCCGAGCTCGGCGATCTCGCCGTCAACCTGGTGCCCAAGGGCGAGCGCGAGCGCGCCAGCCACGACATCGCGCTTGCGGTGCGCGAACGGCTCATGGCGGTGCCGGTGCCGGAGGGTACCGCCATCAAGGTGGTGGAGGTGCCGCCGGGCCCGCCCGTGCTCTCCACCCTGCTCGCCGAGATCTACGGACCCGATGCCGCCACCCGCCGCGCCTATGCCGCCAAGGTGCGCGAGATCTTCGAGGAGGTGGACTTCATCGTGGATGTCGACGACAGCTTCGGTGTCGCCGCCGATCGTCTGCGCATCATGATCGACCAGGCCAACCTGGAGTATCTCGGGGTCGAGGAGCAGGCGGTCTACGACACCGTGCAGGCCCTGTTCGGCCCCGGGGTGGTGGTCGGCTACTCCCACCGCGGCGGCGGCGCCGATCCGGTGGAGATCGTGGTGCGGGTGCCGGAGCGGGCGCGCGAGATCACCGAGAGGCTGCTGGCGACCCCCTTGCCGGCGCGCGGGCCGGCCGGCATCGGCACCGGCAACGTGGAGCTCGGGGATGTGGTGACGGTGGTGCGGGAGAAGGCCTCGCTGCCCATCTTCCGGCGCAACGGCTATGGCGCCGAGATGGTCATGGGCGAGCTCGCCGGGCGCTACGAAGCCCCCATCTACGGCATGATCGAGGTGATGCGCCGCATCGAGGAGCGGGACGACTGGGGGCCGCTCGGCCCGCCCGAGATCCGCTACTACGGCCAGCCCGAGGACGAATCCCGACCGGCTTTGCTGTGGGACGGGGAGTGGGAGGTGACCTACGTCACCTTCCGCGACATGGGTGCGGCCTTCATGGCCGCCCTGCTCGGCATCTACCTGCTGATCGTCTGGCAGTTCTCCAACTTCAAGATCCCGCTCGTGGTGATGACGCCGATCCCGCTCACCCTGCTCGGCATCCTGCCCGGGCACTGGCTGTTGAACGCGCCCTTCACCGCCACCTCCATGATCGGCTTCATCGCCCTGGCCGGCATCATCGTCCGCAACTCCATCCTGCTCGTGGACTTCATCCACCTCGAGCGGGAGGCCGGGCGGCCCTTGACCGAGGCCATCGTGCGCGCGGGGGCGATCCGCTTCAAACCCATCTTCCTCACCGCGCTCGCGGCCATGGTGGGGGCGGCGGTGATCCTCCTCGACCCCATCTTCCAGGGGCTCGCCACCTCGCTGATCTTCGGCCTTGCGGTCTCGACCCTGCTCACC
>JALSGW010000244.1 GCA_026982585.1 Alphaproteobacteria bacterium
TGTCGCCGCGCACGGTGATCACCTGGGCCGAGAACGCGGAGATCTTCAGGGACGTGGGCTTCGCCTTCCGCTTGACCTTCCTCAACAAGTGCGACGAGGCCGAGCGGAGCATCGTCGCCGAATATTACCAGCGCTGCTTCGGCGAGGAGCTGCCGGAATCGGCGGCGGCGGCGTTGTTGGCCTGAGGGATGAGCGTCGTCCGGCGCGGCGGGGAGGAGGCGGAGCGGATCGCCGGTTTCGAGCGGGCGGTGGCGGCGGCGTTGCGCGCGCTGGCCGGCCTGGGCGAGCTGGAGGTGGGGTTCGGCGGCCGCGCCGACGGCGCTCGCGGGAACCAGCGCGGGGTGCGACTGCCCCGGCCGCGGCCCGACCTGCCGGGGCTGGATGTGGGACCGGTGCGGGGCGAGGCGGACCGGATCGCCCTGCGCCTGCGTTTCCACGATCCGGCGCTGCACCGGCGGCTGCTTCCCGGAGGCGAGAGCGCGCGGCAGTTGTTCGAGGGACTCGAGGAGGTGCGCATCGAGGCCCTGGGCAGCCGCCGCTATCGGGGTGTGGAGGCCAATCTCAAGGCCCGCTTCGCCCGCCGTCAGGGCGCGGGCGGGACGGCGGCGCGCGATCTGGCGCTCTGGGAGCTCGTCGAGTGGTATCTGCGCGAACGCCTGCTGGGCCAGGAGCTGGCGCCCTGGGCGCGCACCCAGATGGAGACCTGGCGGCCTTGGCTGGAGGAGCGGCTCGCGCAAGGGGCGGTGGAACTCGAACGGTGCCTGGCGGATCAGGAGGGGTACGCCCGGGCGGTGCACCGGCTGCTGCAGGAGCTGGAGTTGTGGGAGGATGTTCCTCCCGAAGGAGAGGCCGCCGAGGAAGGGGAGACAGAGGGCGATCGGACCGCCGATCCCGAACGGGGTCCGGAGCCGGCGCGGCAGCGCACAGCGGCGCGCGGCCTCAGGACGGAGGAGCGCCGGGAGGAGCAGGGCGAGGCCGGGGAGCGGCTTTCGGGAGGCGAGACCCGGGCCGATCCGGAGGCCGGACCGCATGCGGCGGGTGAGCGCGAGCCCGCCCAGGGGGGGCGTCCGGAGGCGGCACCCCGCTATCGCCCGCCCGCGGGGGATGCGAAGGGCTATCGGGTGTTCACCACCGCCTTCGACGAGGTGGTGCCGGCCGAGCAGCTGTGCGGCCCGGCCGAGCTGCTCCGGCTGCGGGCCGAGCTGGATTCCCATCTGCAGCGCTACCGGCACATGATCGCCCGGCTCGCCAACCGGCTCCAGCGCAAGCTGCTGGCGCAGCAGCGGCGGGCGTGGGAGTTCGACCTCGAGGAGGGGCTTCTCGACACCGCCCGGCTCGCGCGGGTGGTGGTCAATCCGCTCACCCCCCTCTCCTTCAAGCAGGAGAAGGAGACCGCCTTTCGCGACACGGTGGTGAGCCTCTTGATCGACAACTCGGGCTCCATGCGCGGGCGGCCGATCGCCATCGCCGCCATCAGCGCCGAGATCCTGGCCCGCACCCTGGAGCGCTGCGGGGTCAAGGTGGAGATCCTGGGCTTCACCACCCGGGCCTGGAAGGGCGGACAGTCCCGGGAGGCCTGGCTCAAGGCCGGGCGTCCAGCCCATCCCGGTCGCCTCAACGACCTGCGGCACATCATCTACAAGGCCGCCGACGTGCCGTTCCGGCGCGCGCGCCGGGCCTTGGGGCTGATGCTGCGCGAGGGGCTGCTCAAGGAGAACATCGACGGCGAGGCGATCCTCTGGGCCCACGAGCGGCTCCTCAAGCGTCCCGAACAGCGCCGCATCCTGATCGTCATCTCCGACGGAGCACCGGTGGACGACAGCACCCTCTCCGCCAATCCCGGCAACTATCTCGACCGCCACCTGAGGGAGGTGATCGCCTGGATCGAGGAGCGCTCCGATGTGGAGCTGCTCGCGATCGGCATCGGCCACGACGTCACCCGCTACTACCGGCGGGCGGTGACCCTGCAGGATCCGGAGCAGCTGGGCGGCGCCTTGCTGGAGGAGCTCTCGCTCCTGTTCGAGCCCGAAAAGCGCCGGCCGCGGCGGGCGCGCCGCCGCCTCCGGGCGGCTTGAGGATGCGGCGGGACGGGACCCCGTGCCGCCCCGGGGAAGGCCGCCCCATTCGCGCGAAGGGGATGCACGACGCGATCCCGTGCCTTCGGCGCCACGCGCATGGCGCGCGGGAGGAGGATCTGCGCGGCGGTCGCGAGGCGCGGCGGGGCTGGGC
>JALSGW010000245.1 GCA_026982585.1 Alphaproteobacteria bacterium
CACCGCCGCCCACAACAGCGAGGAGAAGAACGGCCACAACACCAGCACCACCCCCGCCGCCAACAGGGCGAGTGCGGCCATCGCCGCCAGCCGGTCGATGCGCCCCGCCGCCTCCCGCTCCGGACCATCCATGTGCGCCGCTCCGTCTGCGTTCCCCTTCTGGCAAGCGGGAGCGGCGGCGTCGAGGCCCTGGCCGTCTCCGCCCTTGGCACCGCCCCGCCCCGGCCCTATAGGCGGGAGGGGCTCGGTTGGAGGTGCGCGTGCGCATCGCCCTCATCCTCGCCGCCGGCCAGGGCCGGCGCCTCGCCGCCGACCGGCCCAAGGCCTATGTGCCGCTCGCCGGAATCCCCCTCCTCCGCCGCAGCGTGCTCGCCTTCCTGCGCCATCCCGAGGTGGACGGGGTGCAGGTGGTGATCGATCCGGACCACCGGCGCTGGTACGAGCAGGCGGTGGGGGACCTTCCCCTGCCGCCGCCGGTGTTGGGCGGGGCGAGCCGCCAAGAGAGCGCCCGCCGCGGCCTCGAAGCCCTCGCCGCCCAGGGGGCCCGGCAGGTGTTGATCCACGACGCCGCCCGCCCGCTCGTGAGCGGCGGGCTGATCCGGAGGGTGGCGGAGGCGCTCGCGCACCATCCGGCGGCGGCACCGGCGCTGCCGGTGGTGGACACCCTGCGCCGGCTCGAGGACGGCCGGCCGGGCGCCGCCCTTTCGCGGCAGCATCTGCTGCGCATGCAAACCCCCCAGGGCTTCGCCTTCCAATCCATCCTCGAGGCCCACCGCCGGGAGGCGGGGCGATCGCACAGCGATGATGTCGGCGTGGCGCTGGCGCAGGGCGTGGAGGCGACCTGGGTGGCGGGCGAGGAGCGCAACCTCAAGATCACCACGCCCGAGGACCTGCGTTTCGCCGAACAGCTGCTGCAGGCCTCCCCCCGCATCCACCGCACCGGCTTCGGTTACGACGTCCATCGCTTCGCCGACCGGCCGCCCCTGGTGCTGCTCGGGGTGACCTTCCCGGACCATCCGGGCCTGCTCGGCCACTCGGATGCGGACGTCGGCCTCCACGCCCTCACCGATGCGGTGCTGGCCACCGTGGCGGCGGGCGACATCGGCACCCATTTCCCCCCCGACGATCCCCGCTGGCGGGGTGCGGATTCGGCGCATTTCCTGCGCCGGGCGCTTGTGCTGCTCGCCGATGCGGGCGGGCGCCTCGAGCATGTGGACATCACCCTCTTGCTCGAGCGGCCCCGGATCGGCCCCCGCCGCGAGGCCATGCGCGCGCGGCTTTCGGAGCTGCTCGCGCTTCCCACCGATCGCATCAGCGTCAAGGCCACCACCAGCGAGGGCCTGGGCTTCGTGGGCCGGGGCGAGGGGGTGGCGGCCTATGCGGTGGTGACCGCGAGTTTTGTGGAGGAATGATGTTCGACCCGGCCCTGATCGCCCAGGCCGAACGCCTGCTCGCCCGCTGCCGCAGCCTGGGGTTGCGGCTGTCTTGTGCGGAATCCTGCACGGGCGGCCTGCTCACGGCGCTGTTGACCGAGATCCCGGGCGCCTCGGAGGTGGTGGAACGGGCCTTCGTCACCTACAGCAACCGGGCCAAGGTGGAGCTGCTTGGGGTGCGGGAGGAAAGCCTCGCCCGCCACGGCGCGGTGAGCGAGCGGGTGGCGCGGGAGATGGCCGAGGGCGCGCTCGCCCGCTCCGATGCCCACATCGCGCTGGCGATCACCGGCATCGCCGGCCCCGGCGGCGGCAGCCCCGAGAAACCCGTCGGTCTCGTCCACATCGCCGGCGCACGTGGGCCCCTCACCCTCCACCGCCGCCACCGGTTCTCCGGCGACCGCACGGCGGTGCGCCTCGAGGCGGTCGGGGCGGCCCTCGCCCTGGTGGACGAACTGCTCGCGGAGCGAGACCTCGCCTAGGCGGCCGGTTGCGCCGATGCCGCGCGCGCTGGGGCCTCTCGGCCGGACGCGGCCGGCCGCAGCCACACCGCGGAGTCGTGGAACACCGCCCCGCCCGCAGGCGGTGCGGGATCGGCGGAGACCAGCTGGTTGACGCCGAGCCCCTCCTTAAAGGCCTCGTTGGGCCAGATCCCTTCCACCACCACGGTACCGGGGTCCTGGCCGTCCGCGGCCACCGCCTCCACCACCAGCTCGCCGCGTTGGTTGCCGATCGCCACCCGATCGCCGGAGCGCAGCCCGAGCCTCCGCATGGTGTCGGGATG
>JALSGW010000246.1 GCA_026982585.1 Alphaproteobacteria bacterium
CGCGCCCGCGCCAGGGTAGGCCGGCCCGGTGCGGGCGCAAGCGGGCATATCCGCGTATCGCGGACGCGGATCCGTTTAGAGGTCGTTAACGGCTTGCGGGCAGGGTGGCATCGCGCCGGATCGCTCTGGCGGCCTCGAGTCCGTCACAGGGGGGCCCCCGCCGTTGGCGGGGGCGCTTTTTGTTCGTTGTTCGATGCGCCGTTGCGATTGACACGCTCGGCAGGAGAGGAATATAGTCCGCTTCCGGTGATTAGACAGGAGCGATGTCATGAATATGGAGCCGGTGGTGGAATCGGTGGGGACGTTTGCGCTGCCCCGCTTCGTGGTGCATCAGCGGGTTCGCGGCGAGCGGGGCTTGAGCCGGCTCGCCCGGCACGAACGCGAGCGGCTGCGCTGGTCGGAGCGGTTGTTGGGGTTGCCGGCGTTGTGGCGGGAGAGCAAGGGCGAGGGGGTGGTGGTGGCGGTGCTGGATACCGGCATCGATGAGGACCATCCCGATCTGCGCGGGGCGGTGTTGAAGAGCCGCGACTTCACCGGTGAGGGGATAGAGGACGGCAACGGTCACGGCACCCATGTCGCCGGCATCATCGCGGCGCGGGAAAACCGCATCGGTTTCGTCGGCGCCGCTCCCAAGGCCCGCCTTCTCGTGGCCAAGGTGCTGAGCAATCGCGGCTTCGGTCGTCTCGACTGGATCGCCCGCGGCATCGAATGGGCGGTGGCGGAGGGTGCGGACATCCTCTCCCTCTCCCTGGGCGGCCCGATGAGCAGCGATCTTTTGCACCGTGCGGTCCACCAGGCGCTCGCCCTGGGCAAGGCGGTGGTCTGCGCCGCCGGCAACGGGGGCGCGCTCGCCCGCCAGGCGATCGGCTATCCGGGCCGCTACGGCAGCGTCATCACCGTCGCCGCCCACGACCGCAACGGTCAGCCCTCGGGCTTTTCCTCGCGCGGGGCGGCGCTCGACTTCATGGCCCCGGGGGAGGAGATCTGGTCCACCTGGCGCGGCGGCGGCTACGCCAAGCTCAGCGGCACCTCCATGGCGGCCCCCTTCGTCGCCGGCCTCGCCGCCCTGGTGCTGGCCAAGCATCGCAAGCCCGGACCGCACCGCACGCCGGTGGCCAACAACGAGGACCTGCGCGCCCATCTGCTGCGGATCGCCGCCCATCCCGGCCATCACGACGAGGCGCGCGGCCACGGTCCGCTACTGCCGTTTTTGGGCTTTGCGGAAATCGGGTGACCCCATCACCTCGAGGGCTCCTGGACAGGCCTCGCCGCCGCGCTCCATCAGGCAGGCGACGGCGGCGAACAGTCGGGCGAAGACCGCCTGTGCCTTGGGCGGATGGCGCATGCGCCGGGCCTCGTCGAAGTTGACGGCCGGGTCGCCCACCACGATCAGGCCGACCATGCCGAGGGAATAGTGGGACGGGCATTTGTAGGCGTAGATGCCCGGCTGGTCGAACACCACCACATGGGGCTCCCCCACCGGGCTCGACCAGCCCGCGGCCCCGGCCGGCAGCATGGCCGGAATGGTGCGGGTCCCGTGCAGGTGGCTGTCGGGGACGAAGCGCACCCGGTCGCCGACCTGGATCCACACCAGCTGCGGCTCGAATCGAAACCGACCGCGCTCTCCGTCGGTCACCATGCGCACGGTGATCTCCCCCCCGCGCGCCGCCTGGGCCAAAAGCAGCAGCACCAGTGTCCACACGCCCAACCGCGCCACCGTCACACCTCCGCACACGCGCCGGCAAATTAGCCGCCAGGGCGGTGCGGTCGAAGCCGGGGGGAATCACGACTGCGTGCGCCCGGGCCGGTTAACCGCATGTTTACGCGACGGGGCCAGGATCGGCGCCGATTGCAGAAGACGGGCGATGGGCTGGAGGATCCTTCCGCTGTTGCTGGTCCTGTGGCCGGCGGCGCTTGCCGGCGCCGCGCTGGGGGCGGAGGTCCGCGCCTTCTGTTACCGGACGCTTGCCGAGGTGGTCTGCTACACCCGGCCGGATGCGGGCCGCGAGCGGCGGTTCGTGGGCTTTTTCGATCTGCCCGAAGGCTGGCGCCGGGTGCCGGCGGAACCCCACCGCGATCCGCCGCCGCCGCGGCCGTTGCCCGGGCGCTCCAAACGAAATGATACAAAAATCCGTTGAGAACGGCGCCATTTTGTATCATATTGGCCGAGGCGAGGGGCCGGTCACGGGAGGTGCGGGATGTATTCACAGGGC
>JALSGW010000247.1 GCA_026982585.1 Alphaproteobacteria bacterium
CGCCGCCCGCCTGCGCGCCGCGGCGGGTCTGCACCCCGCCAGCAGCTGCGGCAGCGCCACATTCTCGAGGGCCGAGAAATCGCCGAGCAGATGGTGGAACTGGTAGACGAAACCGATGTGCTCCCGCCTGAGACGGGTGCGTTCGCGGTCGGAAAGGGAGGAGGTCGCCCGCCCCTCGATGCGCACCTCGCCCCGCTCGGGCCGCTCCAGAAGCCCGGCGATGTGGAGCAGGGTGGATTTGCCCGACCCCGAGGGCCCGAGCAGCGCCCACAAGGCACCCGCCTCGAGGCGCAGGTCGATGCCCCGCAGGACCTCGAGCCGCACCTCCGCCTGGCGGAAGGAGCGCACCACGCCGGCCAGCTCCAGGACCGGCTCACTCATAGCGCAGCGCCTCGACGGGGTCGGTGCGCGCCGCCCGCCAGGCGGGGTAGAGGGTGGCGAGGAAGGACAGGCCGAGCGCCATCAGCACCACCCGCACCACATCCGCCGCCTCCACCCGCGCCGGCAGGCGCGAGAGGAACCGGATCTCCGCGCTCCACAGTTCGAAACCGGTGAGCCCCTCGAGCCAGAGGCGGATGGTGTCGATGTTGAGGGCGAAGGCGAGGCCGAGGGCGAAACCGATCAGCGTGCCGACCACCCCGATGGTGGCGCCCGAGAGGAAGAAAATGCGCAAAATCGCCCCCCGGCTCGCGCCCATGGTGCGCAGGATGGCGATGTCCCGTGCCTTGCTGCGCACCAGCATGGTGAGACCGGTGATGATGTTGAAGGCGGCCACCAGGATGATGAGGGTGAGGATCAGGAACATGACGTTGCGCTCGACCTCGAGCGCCTGGAAGAACTGGGAGTTCAGCTGCTGCCAGTCCACCAAGCCCAAAGCCGGCGGCAGCGCCGCCTCGAGCAGCGGGCGCAGACGGTCGATCTGTTCGGGATCCGCCACCATCAGCTCGATCGCGGACACCCGGTCGCCGAGGCGGAAGAAGGCCTGGGCATCCTCGAGGGGGATGTAGAGAAAGGCGTTGTCGTATTCGAACATCCCCACTTCGAAAATGGCCGCCACCTCGAGCGTCATGATGCGCGGCACCGTGCCGAAGGCGGTGGGGGTGCCGTCCGGGGTGAGCAGGGTGAGCGGGTCGCCCACCGTGAGGCCCAGGCGAGCGGCAAGGCGGCTTCCCACCAGCGCGGTGCGGGGCCGCGCCAGCGCATCCAGGGAGCCCGCCAGCAGATTGCCGCGGAAAATGGCCACGCTGGCGAGATCGTCCAGGCTCATGCCGCGCACCACCACCCCCGAGGACACGCTCTCCGCGGTGGCCAGGGCCTGGCCCTCCACATAGGGGGTGGCCCGCACCACCCCCGGCACCGCAGCCAGACGCCGCTGCAGCGTGCGGTAGCCGGCGATGCCCTCGGGGCCGGCCACCACCGTGGCATGGCCGTTGAAGCCCAGCACCCGCTCCAGGAGCTCGAGCCGAAAGCCGTTCATCACCGCCAGCACCACGATCAGGGTGCCGACCCCGAGCGCGATCCCGATCAGGGCGAAGGCGGCGACGAAGGAGATGAAGCCTTCCTGCCGGCGGGGTCGGAGATAGCGCCAGGCGATCAGCCGTTCGGCGCGCGCCAGCATCAGCCGCAAAGCCGCTGCAGCACGGCGTCCGGGCCGAGCTCCGTCGCCGTGCCATCCCGCCGCGAGCGCAGTTCCACCAGCCCCGACCGGGCGCCGCGCGGACCGATCACCACCAGCCAGGGCAGGCCGATCAGCTCCATGGTGGCGAATTTGGCGCCGGCACGCTCCTGGGTGTCGTCGTAGAGGGTCTCCACCCCGGCCCGATCCAGCCGGGTGCACATCGCCTCGGCCATGGCGGTGCAGTCGGCGTCGTCGGGGCGGAGATTGACCAGCCCCACCCGGAACGGGGCCACCGGCTCCGGCCAGACGATGCCGCGCTCGTCGTGATAGGCTTCGATGATGGCACCCACCAGCCGTGAGACGCCGATCCCGTAGGATCCCATCTCCACCGCCACCTCGCGGCCGTCGGGCCCGGTGACGGTGGCACCCATGGGGGCGCTGTACTTGGTCCCGAAATAGAAGATGTGCCCCACCTCGATCCCCCGCGCCTTCCTCAGCCGTTCGGCCGGAACCGGGCAGCGCTCGGGATCGTGCTTCTCCTCCACCGCCGCATAAAGACGGGTGAGCGCCTCCACCTCGACATCCTCAGCCGCCAGGTCCAGCTCCTCGAAGGCGGCGTCGTAATAGACCACGCTCTCCCCGGTCGAGGCGAGGATCTGGAATTCGTGGCTCATGTTGCCGCCGATGGGGCCGCTTTCCGCCACCATCGGGATGGCGGTGAGGCCCATGCGACGGAAGGTGCGCAGATAGGCGAGGAACATGTTCTCATAGGAGCGTTTGGCGCCGGCGAAGTCGTAATCGAAGGAATAGGCGTCCTTCATCAGGAACTCGCGCCCGCGCATGACGCCGAAGCGCGGCCGGATCTCGTCCCGGAACTTCCACTGGATGTGGTAGAGATTGAGCGGAAGCTGCCGGTAGCTCTTGACGTGACGGCGGAAGATGTCCACCACATTTTCTTCGTTGGTGGGACCATACAGCATCTCGCGGTCGTGGCGGTCGCGGATGCGCAGCATTTCCTTGCCGTAATCGTCGTAGCGCCCGCTCTCCTTCCACCACTGGGCCGGCTGGATGGTGGGCATGAGGATCTCGATGGCGCCGGCCCGGTCCATTTCCTCGCGCACGATCTGCTCGATTTTCTTGAGCACCCGAAAGCCGAGCGGCAGCCAGTTGTAGATGCCCGCCGCCGCCTGCTGGATCAGGCCCGCGCGCAGCATCAGCCGGTGGGAGACGATCTCCGCCTCGGCGGGATCCTCCCGCAGCACCGGCAGGAAGTAGCGGGAAAGACGCACCACGCTCATGACCACATCCCCATCCGGCGGCCGCAATCTAGAGCCCTCGGGGATGGCCGACAACGGCACAGCGGCGCAGGCCGGCTCACCGGCGCGTGGGCGCGAACGAAAAAGCGGCCGCCCGCCGATCGGGGCGCCCGCGGCACCGTGTTGGCGACGGCGGGCTCAGTTCTCGGGACCGTCCGGCTGGGTCGGGGGCGGATCGCCGCGGCGGATGCGCACCACCACGTCCACCCGTTCGATCACCTTGCCGGGCGGCGGCTCCGGCAGGCGCGAGAAGGCGATGGCATCCTCGGGGATGTCGATGATCTCGCCGGTATTTTTGTCGAAATAGTGGAAATGCGAGCTCGTGTTGGTGTCGAAATAGCTCTGCCCGCTGCCCACCACCACTTCCGAGAGCAGTCCCGCGCGGGTGAACTGGTGCAGGGTGTTGTAGACGGTGGCCAGCGAGACCGGGATGCCCGCCTCCCGCGCCTCCTGGTAGAGCTCCTCCGCCGACACGTGGCGGTCGCCTTTGCCGAACAGGAGTTTGGCCAGCGCCAGCCGCTGGCGGGTGGGACGCAGGCCCCGCGCCTTGAGCTGGCGGGCCAGCCGCAGCTCACCGTCCCTTGCGATCGCCTCCGCCAATCCGCGCACCCGCGCCGCTCCCGGTGATGGTTGCAGTTGCAACTGGGACCACAGTGGTACCTTTTGGACGGCAGGTCAAGGTCTCTCCCTTCATCGTCCGGTGAGAATGCGCTGCACCAATTGTCGCACCGTGGGCACGAAGCCGTTGGCGTAGAAGGGATCCTGCCGGAAACGGTAGGCGTTGTGGCCGGCGAACATGAGCTGTTGTTCGATGGGGGCGCCGCGGCCGTGGGCGATGTCCTGCAGGGTCTTCTGGATGCAGAAGGAGCGGGGATCGGGGTGGCGGCCGGTGGTGTAGTCGCCGTTGTGCTTCCAGCTGCTGAACAGGCAGTGGCTGAGGCAGCCCATGCAATCCGCCTGGTCGCGGCGGATCTGGCGGGCGCGCTCGGGGGTGACGAAGATCAGGGTGCGGTCCGGGGTGCGCATCGCCTGCACGAAGCCTTGCGCCTGCCAGCCGCGCACCCGCTCGAGGTCCTCCGGCCTAAGCCACACGCCGCGTCCGGCCCGGCCCAAGGGCAGGAAGGCGGTGAATCCCTCCTCGGCCCGTTCGCTCTCGGCGAAGGGCACCTGGCGCGCCGAGCGTTCGATGAGTTCCTGGAGGAAGTCGTTGTGCACCGCCGAGGAGTAGAAGCCGGTGGGGCTGAAACGGTGCAGGCGCACGTCGCCCGGCTCGAGCTCCAGGAGCTTGCGCTTCCAGGCCTCGGGGATCGGGCTCTCGCGGGTGAGCAGCGGCCGGGTGCCGAACTGGAAGGCGATCGGACCGAGCTCCCGGTTGTCGATCCAGTCCTTCCACTCCTCCAGGCACCACACCCCGCCGGCCATGACGATGGGCACCTCGCCGAGCCCCACCTCGCGCATGAAGTCGCGCAGCGCCTTCACCCGCGGATAGGGATCCTCGGGCCGCTCCGGATCCTCGACGTTGGAGAGCCCGTTGTGGCCGCCGGCGCGCCAGGGATCCTCGTAGACCACGGCGCCGAGCCATTCGCGGAAACGGTGGTAGGCGCGCTTCCACAGGGCGCGGAAGGCGCGGGCGGAGGAGACGATGGGGTAGTAGTAGACCCGGTAGCGGGCGCAGATCTCGGCCAGCCGGTAGGGCATGCCGGCGCCGCAGGTGACCCCGTGGATGAGGCCGCGCGCGCCCTCCAGCACCGCGGTCAGCACCCGCTCGCAGGCCGCCATCTCCCACAGCACGTTCATGTGGATGCGGCCTTCGCCGGCGCGCAGCTCGTGGGCGATCCGGGCCTGGCTGATGGCCCCTTTGATGGAGTAGGCGATCAGCTCCTCGTGCCGCTCCCGCCGGTCGCGGCCGCGGAACACGAGCGGGACGTATTCCCCGTTGTCGTCGATGACATCGGCGTTGACGCCGGAGAAGGTGCCGACGCCGCCCGCCCGCGCCCAGGCGCCGGCGCTTTGGCCGTTGGTCACCGCCACACCCTTGCCGCCTTCCACGAGCGGCCACACCTCCGCTCCGGAAAGGCGCATGGGTCGCACCACACAACTCGCCATGGATTCACCTACTATCGATGATGCCGTGCTGTCGCCGCCTGCACGCGACCGCTCTCCCTAGAGGGCGCGCCGCCGCTGCGGGTTGCGCGGCCCGCTGCGCCGCTGCTCGCCCCCCTCATCCACCGCCCGCATGCTGAGCTTGATGCGGCCGGTGCGTTCGTCGATGGCCAGCACCTTCACCTTCACCCGATCGCCCGGTTTCACCACATCCGTCACCTTCTGCACCCGTGCCGCCGCCAGCTCGGAGATGTGCACGAGCCCGTCGTAGTTGCCGAACAGGTGCACCAGCGCGCCCACGCCGTCGAGGATCCGGGTCACATTGCCCTCATACACCCGGCCCACCTCGGGGGTGGCGGTGAGGCTCAGGATCCATTCCTCCGCCTTGCGGGCGCTCTCCGCGTCCGCCGAGGCGATGCGCACCGTGCCGTCGTCCTCGATGTCGATGCGGGTGCCGGTGCGGTCGGTGATCTCCCGGATGGTCTTGCCGCCCGGCCCGATCACCAGTCCGATCTTGTCGGTGGGGATGTGGATGGTGGTGATTCTCGGCACCGTCTCCCGCATCTCGGGCCGCGGCATGCCCAGCGCCTTCGCCATCTCCGCCAGGATGTGGAGGCGCCCCCGCCGCGCCTGTTCGAGCGCGTGGCGCATGATCTCCTCGGTGATGCCGGCGATCTTGATGTCCATCTGCAGGGCGGTGACGCCGCGCTCGGTGCCCGCCACCTTGAAGTCCATGTCGCCGAGATGGTCCTCATCTCCGAGGATGTCCGAGAGCACCGCGTAGCGGTCTCCCTCCTTGATCAGCCCCATGGCGATGCCGGCCACCGGCCGCGCGAGCGGCACCCCCGCGTCCATGAGCGCGAGCGAGGTGCCGCAGACGGTGGCCATGGAGCTCGAGCCGTTGCTCTCGGTGATCTCGGACACCACCCGGATGGTGTAGGGGAAGGAATCCTTGGCGGGCAGGAGCGGATGGGTGGCCCGCCAGGCCAGTTTGCCGTGTCCGATCTCGCGCCGCCCCGGGGCGCCGAGCCGGCCCACCTCGCCCACGCAATAGGGCGGGAAGTTGTAGTGGAGCAGATAGTGCTCGCGCACGTCCCCCTCGAGGGCGTCGATGATCTGTTCGTCCTGGCCGGTGCCGAGGGTGACCACCACCAGCGCCTGGGTCTCGCCCCGGGTGAACAGGGCGCTGCCGTGGACCCGCGGCAACACCCCCACCTCCGCCCGGATCGGGCGGATGCTCTCCGGATCGCGCCCGTCGATGCGCCGGCCGGTCTCGAGAATGCGGCTGCGCACCACCTCCTTCTCGAGCTTCTTGAACAGATCGAGCACCGCCGCCGCCCGCTCGAGGTCCTCCCCGGCGAGCGCCTCCACCGCCTCCAGGCGGATCTGGGCGATGCGGTCGTGGCGCGCCTTCTTCTGCGGCTCCTCATAGGCCGCCGCCAAGGCTTCGGCGAAGCCGGCCCGCAGCTCCGCATACAGCGCGCCGTGGTCCGGCACCTCCAGTTCCCACGGATCCTTGGCGCATTCCTGGGCCAGCTCCAGGATCAGGTCGATCACCGGCTGGAAGCTGCGGTGGCCGAACATCACCGCCGCCAGCATGGTCGCCTCGGGCAGCTCGTGGGCCTCCGATTCCACCATCATCACCGCATCCCGGGTGCCCGCCACCACCAGGTCCAGCTTGCTCCGCTCCTTGAGCTCCTCGATCGACGGGTTGAGGACGAACTCCCCGTCGATATAGCCGACCCGGCAGGCGCCGATCGGCCCGAGGAAGGGGATGCCGCTGATGGTGAGCGCGGCACTCGCGCCGATCATGGCGACGATGTCGGGATCGGTCTCGCCGTCGTGGGCCAGCACGGTGCAGATCACCTGGGTCTCGTTCTTGAACCCCTCCGGGAACAGCGGCCGGATCGGGCGGTCGATCAGGCGCGAGACCAGGGTCTCCTTCTCGCTCGGACGGCCCTCGCGCTTGAAGAAGCCGCCGGGGATCTTGCCGGCGGCGAAGGCCTTTTCCTGGTAGTTGACGGTGAGCGGAAAGAAGTCGATGCCGGGTTTCTGGTCCTTGGCGGCCACGGCGGTGCACAGCACCACCGTCTCCCCGAGGGTGGCCACCACCGCGCCGTCCGCCTGACGGGCCAGATGGCCGGATTCCAGCACCAGGGTCTTGCCGCCCCATTGGATCTCTTTACGGGTGATCTCGAACATGGCCTGGACGCCTCGCTGTCGTAAGGGCGGGAACAGATCGGGTGCCGGCCGCGCGTGTTGCGCCCCGCACGCCCAGAACACCTCGCCGGGCCGATCTCACCGCCTCAGCCCGAGCCGTTCGACGATGCGCCGGTAGCGCTGCTCGTCCTGGCGCTTGAGATAGTCGAGCAGGCGGCGCCTTTGGCCCACCATCATGAGCAGCCCGCGCCGCGACGCGAAGTCCTTTTTGTGCACCTTGAGGTGCTCGGTGAGATTGTCGATGCGCTCGCTCAAGATGGCGATCTGCACCTCGGGCGAACCGGTGTCGCCCTCGTGGGTGGCGAACGCTTTGATGAGTTCCTGTTTCCGTTCCGGCGTGATCGACATCGTTCACCTCATCTGTCGGCATCGGGATCAGGGGCCATGGAACACCCGCACCGGGCTCAGGACCGCGTCCTCGAGCCGGGCGAGCGCCACCAGCTGGCCGCCGCGCAGCACCCTCAGGGTGTCGCCGTCCTTGGCGTCTTCCGGCAAGAGCGCCGGCGAGACGCGAATCGAACGGCCGGAGCGCAGCCTGACGGCCTGCGGTTCGGTGGCGACGAACGCCGGGATGCCGGCCAGCGCCGCCGCCACCGGGAGAAGGGCTTGGGGCAGGGTATCCTCCTCGACGAGCTGGCGGAGGGCATCCGGGGAGATCGCTTGGGCGAGGGTGAAGGGACCCACCGCCAACCGGCGCAGCTCCGCCACATGGGCGAGGCAGCCGAGCCGTTCCCCGAGATCGCGCGCGAGCGCCCGCACATAGGCCCCTTTGCCGCACACCACCTCGAACCGGGCGTGGTCGGGATCGGGGCGCTCCAGCAGCACGAAGCGGTCGATGCGCACCGGGCGCGGCGCGAGCGTCGGCGGTTCCCCGGCCCGGGCCAGCTCGTAGGCGCGCCGGCCCTCCACCTTCACCGCCGCGAAGGCGGGCGGCCGCTGCTGGATGGTGCCTGTGAAGGCCGCAAGCGCCGCCCGGATGTCCTCGTCGCTCGGGCGCAGGTCGCTGGTCGCGATCACCCGGCCCTCGGCGTCGTCGGTATCCCGCGCCTCGCCGAAGCGCAGGGTGAAACGGTAGTGCTTGGGCGCCTCCATGATGTAGGGGACGGTCTTGGTGGCCTCCCCGAGCGCGATGGGCAACACACCGGTCGCGAGCGGATCCAGGGTGCCGCCGTGTCCCACCTTGCGCGCCCGGGTGGTCGCCTTGACCAGGTTCACCATGTCGGTGGAGGTCGCCCCCCGCGGCTTGTCCAAAATCAGCCAGCCGCTGATGTTGCGACCGCCGCGCCGCCGTCGGCTCATGGCCGTCCTCCCCGCTCGGGGTCCCCGCCGCTCCGCCGGCGCTCCGCCTCGAGCAGCCGGGCGATGCGGTCGGCGGCGTCGAACCGTTCGTCCGCGACAAACCGCAGTCTCGGCGCGTATTTGAGACGCATCTCCCGGGCCAGCCAGCCCCCGAGCCGCCCGGCCAGGCGCTCCAGCGCCTGTTGCGTCTCCCGGCTCAGGGGGCGGCCGAGTTCGGTGAGATAGACGGTGGCGTGCCGCAGGTCGGCGCTCACCCGCACCTCGGACACCGTCACCCGGGTGCGCTCGAGCGCGGGGTCGAACGGTTCCCGCCCGGCGAGCCGCTGGGCCAGCAGCTGGCGCATGCGTTCTGCGACCCGAAGCGGACGTTTGGAGGCGGAGCGCGCCGTCATGGCCGCATCGGCCGGCATCGGCTCGGGGCTCATGGTGCGGCGCCGGCGGCTTGATCCTGGAGCTCGAAGGCTTCGATGACATCGCCCTCGCGGATGTCCTGGTAGCCTTCGAGGGCGATGCCGCACTCGTAGCCCTCGCGCACCTCCCGCACGTCTTCCTTGAAGCGCTTGAGCGAGGCGATGGCCCCCTCGTGGATCACCTTGTGGTCCCGCAACAGGCGGATGCGCGCGTTGCGTCGGATGAGGCCGTCGGTCACCCGGCAGCCGGCCACCCGCCCCACCTTCGGCACCTGGAAGACCTGCCGGATTTCGGCGTGGCCGAGCACCACCTCCCGTTCCTTGGCGGGCGCCAGTCCCGCGAGCAGCCGCTCGACGTCTTCGAGCAGTTCGTAGATGATCGCGTAATAGCGGATCTCCACCCCTTCGCGGCGCGCGAGCTCCCGCACCGCCGCCGGTGCCCGCACCTGGAAGCCGATGATCAGCGCCCCCGTGGTGCGGGCGAGATGGACGTCGCTCTCGGTGATCGCACCCACCGCCCCATGAAGCACCCGAAGGCTCACCTCCTCCGCCTTCTCGCCCAGTTTTTCGAGTCCGGCCCGCACCGCCTCGAGCGAGCCCTGCACATCGGCCCGCACAATCACCGAGAGCTCCCGCCGCTCGCCGCTCTGGATCCGCTTCAGCAGTTCGTCGAGCGTGCCGCCTGGGGCCGGCCCCGCACCCTGCTCCTTCTCGCGCAGCTTGCGTCGACGGTATTCCGCCACCTCCCGGGCGCGCCGTTCGCTCTCCACCACCACCATGCGGTCGCCGGCCTGGGGCACCCCGTCGAGGCCGAGCACCGCCACCGGCATCGCCGGCCCGGCCCGCCGCACCTCCCGGCCCCGGTCGTCCACCAGCGCCCGCGCCCGTCCCCAGTGGGCGCCGGCCACCACCACATCCCCCTTGGCCAGGGTGCCGTTTTGGACCAGCACGGTGGCGATCGGACCCCGGCCGCGCTCGAGCTTGGCCTCGATCACCGTACCCACCGCCGGCCGGTCGGGATTGGCCTTGAGCTCGAGCAGCTCCGCCTGCAGCTGGATGAGCTCGATCAGATCCCTAAGCCCGGTGCCCTTGAGCGCGCTCACCTCCACGCAGGGCACTTCGCCGCCGAACTCCTCCACCACCACGTCGTAGCTGAGCAGCTCGTTCTTGACCCGGGCCGGATCGGCCTCCGGCTTGTCGATCTTGTTGATGGCCACGATGATCGGCACCTTGGCCGCCTGCGCATGGTGGATCGCTTCCACCGTCTGGGGCATCACCCCATCGTCCGCCGCCACCACCAGCACCACGATGTCGGTCACAGACGCCCCGCGCGCCCGCATGGCCGTGAACGCCTCATGGCCCGGGGTGTCGATGAAGGTCACCGGCAGCCCGCTGCCGATATCCACCTGATAGGCGCCGATGTGCTGGGTGATGCCGCCCACCTCCCGGGCCGCCACGTCGGTCTTGCGCAGCGCGTCCAGGAGCGAGGTCTTGCCGTGGTCCACATGCCCCATGACCGTGACCACAGGCGGCCTGGGCTTGAGATCCTCGGGCCGGTCGGGCGCCCCTTCGAGCCCCTGCTCCACATCCGCCTCGCTCACCCGTTTGGCCACATGGCCGAACTCCTCCACCACCAGCACGGCCACATCGGGGTCGAGAGCCTGGTTGATGGTGGCGAGCACCCCGAGATGGCCGAGCGCCCGGATCACTTCCCCCGCCCGCACCGCCATGCGTTCGGCGAGTTCGCGCACCGTGATGCGATCGGGGATCACCACCTCGCGCACCACCTTGGTGGCGCCTTGGGGCTGCGCCTTCTTTTTCTTCTCCCGCTTGGGCCGCGGCTGAGGCGCGGGGGCCGGCGGGGCCTCCGCCTCCTCCTCCTCGAGTTCCTCGGTGAGCACCAGCTTGAGCGGGCGTTTTTCCTTGAGCTCGCTCTTGCGCAGCGAGGGACGCTTGTCCTTGACCTTCTTCTTGCGCTCTTCCGCTTCCTCCTCCTTGGCGAGCGCCTTGAGGGTCTCGGGACGGAGGGGCGTCTTGGTGCGCTCGGCCGGACCCTTGATCGGGGCGAGGCCGGGCCCCGGCGCCGAAACGGCCGCCGCCGGCTCGCTGCGCTGCTCCTGTTCGAGCAGGGCCTTGGCCTGCTCCTCGGCGCGCCGCCGCGCCTCCTTCTCCTCCTCGCTCAGCCCGGCCGCCTCTTCCGGCGCCACCTCTTGCCGCGCGACCTCCGGGGCCGCGGCGGCCTGTTCCTCCTCCCGCTTCTGCTCCTCCGCCCGGCGCAGTTCCTCCTGCAGCCGCGCTTGCTCCTCGCGGCGCCGGCGGATCTCCTCGTCGATCTGCTTTTGCTTGGCGAGAACCTCGCGGCGGGTGCGCCGCTCCTCCTCGGTGAGCGGCCGCAGGATGGTCGGCCCGGGCCTGGGCTGGGCGTCCTTGCGGGCGGGTTCCGGCCGCACCTCGGGCTTCGCCTCGGCGCCGCTGCGCGGCTCGGCTTTGGGCGGCTTCACGGTGCGCCGGCGGCGCACCTCCACCGCCACCTGTTTGCTGCGGCCGTGGCTGAAACTCTGCCGGATGGTGCTGCTTTCCACCGTGCGGGTGCCCCTGAGTTCGAGCCTCTGGCCCGAGCGGGCGATTCCGGTGCGCGGCCGCCGATCGCTGTCCTTGGTCTCGCTCATGCCGAAGTCGCGTCCTTTCCGTTCACCTGTGTCTCGGTAGCCAACGCGGGCTGGAAGCCGGAGAGCCGCTTGAGCTCGCGCAGGAGCCTGCGGGCGAGCCGGCCCGGCGCCACCCCGACGTACACCACATCGGCCCGCCCCAGCGCCCGTGCCAGCTCCTCGCGGCCGAAGGCCTCGCTGCGCACCACGCCCGAGGGCAGACGGCGGAACCGGTCCCTGGCGTTGGCGCTGGCATCCCGGGCCACCAGGAGCACCGCCACCCGCCCGCGCGCCAACGCCTCCCGGACCCGCTCATAACCCCACACCGCCTGGCCGGCACGCCGGGCGAGCCCGATCAGATCCAACGAACGGCGGGCGAGCCGATGGGCGATGTCGCGGGCCAGGCGCTCCGGATCGTCGAGGCGCAGGCCCAGGCGCGCGAACGCCTTGCGGGTGCGAGGCTCGACCAGCAACCGTTCCTCGGCGGCCAGCCACACGCCCCGCCCGGGCAGCCGCTCCTCCACATCCGCCACCGCCGCACCGTCAGGGCCGCGCACGAAGCGCACGAGCTCCTCCTTCGGCGCCCGGATCCGTCGCGCCACACAGCGGCGCACCGGACCCGACCGCTCCGCCTCCACCAGGGCGAAAACCTCCTCGCCGCTGCGCACCACCTCCCTCGAACGCCTCCAACCTCAAGCACCGGGCTCGGCGGCGGAGGCCGGCTGTTCGGCCCCGGCGTCCGGCTCGATCCATCCGAGCCGCCGCCGCGCCTCCAGGATCAACCGGCCGGCCTCCTCCTCGCTGAGTTCGGAATCGGGCAGCATTTCCTTGAGCTCGTCGGCGGCCAGGCCCGCGAAATCCTCGAGCGACCGGATCCCCTTGCGGCCCAGCTCCACCACCGCCTGCAGCTCGAGACCCTCGAAGTCCAGGAGATCCTGCTCCACCCCGAGCTGCTCGGCTTCGTCGCGAAGCTGCTGGTCGCGCGCCTCCACCCATTCGAGCGCCCGCTCCCGCACCGCCTGGGCGAGTTCGTCGGTGAACCCCTGGATGGTGGCGAGCTCCTCCACATCCGCGTAGGCCACCTCCTCGATCGAGGCGAACCCTTCGGCGGCCAGAAGCTGGGCGATCATCTCGTCCACGTTCAGATGTTCCATGAACATCTGGGTGGCTTCCCGGAACTCCCGGGTGCGCCGCTCGGATTCCTCGCTCTGGGACAGGATGTCGATGGTCCAGCCGGTGAGCTGGGAGGCGAGACGCACGTTCTGGCCCCGCCGCCCGATGGCGATGTTGAGCTGTTCGTCCGGGACGATCACCTCGATGCGCTTGGCGTCGGGATCCAGCACCACCTTCGCCACTTCCGCCGGCGCCAGCGCATTGACCACGAAGGTGGCGGGATCGGAGGACCAGGGGATGATGTCGATTTTCTCCCCGGCGAGTTCCTGCACCACCGCCTGCACCCGTGAGCCCCGCATGCCGACGCAGGCGCCCACCGGGTCGATGTTGCTGTCGTGGGAGTAGACCGCGATCTTGGCCCGCGATCCGGGATCCCGGGCCACCGCCTTGATCTCGATCACCCCGTCGTAGATCTCCGGCACCTCCTGCTCGAAGAGCTTGGCCAGGAAGCCCGGATGGGTGCGCGAGAGGAAGATCTGCGGCCCGCGCGTCTCCTTCCGCACCTCGGCGATATAGGCCCGCACCCGCTGCTTGGGATGGAAGTTCTCGCGCGGGATCATGTCCTCGCGCCGCAACACCGCCTCGGCGCGGCCGAGATCGACCAGCACCGATCGCTTGTCGGCCCGCTTGACCTCGCCCACCACGATTTCGCCGACCCGGTCCTTGTATTCATTGTACTGCCGCTCGCGCTCCGCCTCCCGCACCCGCTGCACGATCACCTGCTTGGCGCTCTGGGCGGCGATGCGGCCGAGATCGATGGGGGGCAGGGGGTCCAGATAGCGATCCCCCGGCTTGGCGCCGGGATTGCGCGCCCGCGCCAGCTGGAGATCGATCTGCTTGTCCGGATCGGTGACCTCCTCCACCACCTCCAGCACCCGGTAGATGCGCACCTCCCCGGTGCGGCGGTCGATCTCGGCGATGATCTCGTGCTCGTGACCGTATTTGCGGCGGGCGGCGGTCTGGATGGCGAGCTCCATCGCCCGCAGCACCTCCTCGAGGGCGATGCCCTTCTCCTGGGCCACGGCATCGGCCTGCCTGAGGAGCTCCGCCCTGCCGAGGGTCGATGTCGTTTCGCTTGCCAAGGTCGCGATCCCCACCAAGGTTGCGTTCGATCTCAGCTGTGGCGCTTGTGGCCGGGCCGCTCGCCGCGGCCGGGGAACAGCTCGCCGACCAACTTCGCCCGCCGCACACCGCCAAGCGGCAAGGCGACGATCTCGCCCGCCACCTCCATCAGCACCTCCTCGCCGCGCACGCCCCGCAGCGTGCCGCGGAACCGCCTGCGCCCGCCCACCGGCGCCTCCAGCTCCACCAGCGCCCGCTCCCCGGTGAACCGTTCGAAATGCTCCCGCTTGGTCAGCGGCCGATCGATCCCGGGCGAGCTCACTTCGAGCCGGTAGCTCGAAGCGATGGGATCGGCGACGTCGAGCAGCGCGGATACGGCATGGCTGATCGCGGCACAGTCCTCCACCGTCATCGGCCGCCCGCGTTCCAACGGTTCCGCGAGCAGCTGCAGCGTCGGCCGCCGGCCCGGCAGCAGGCGCAGCTGGACGAGCTCGAACCCCATCCCGCCCAGCGTCGGCTCCACCAGGGCCGCGATCTCCTCGAGGCTCGCCACGCCGATCAAACGTACAACAACACGGGTGTGAGCGCGGAGCTCACCCCGCTGTGATGTCGCCTGGATCCCGCGCTCAATATGCATCCGCGGCCGGCGAAAGCAAGGTCGAAGCCCCACGCCCGGCCGAAGCCCCGCCTTGACACCGATCGGGAGGGCGCCTAGATAGCGCCGCCTCGAAAGGACGGGGAGGAGCCGCATGGCCGGATCCTCGCGCGCCTCCTTCCAAAACGGCGCCTCTTTCGGGCGGCATGGTCCGCTCGCGACCGCCAAGATCCCGATCGTTGGGCTAGGGAATACGCCGCGCGGGTCGTCGCGCTGAGCGCCCGGCCGACCGAACGGAGTGCTGGGCATGGCCGAAATGTCCGAGCTTCTCACCCCCGAGCGCATCGCCCTCGACCTCAAGCCCACGAGCAAGCGCCAGCTGCTCAAG
>JALSGW010000248.1 GCA_026982585.1 Alphaproteobacteria bacterium
CTGACGCTTCCGCTCCTCGCCGCACCGACCCTGTTGCTGCTGCACGGGCGGATGCTGTGGCTGCTCGCGGTGACGCTGGCGGCGCGGCTGGTCTTCCTGGCGACACTCGCGCTGCTCGCACCGGCGCTCGGGCTGGAGGCGGCGGGAGTGGCGGCGGTGGCCGGCGGGCTGGTGGAGGCCTTAGGGCTCGCGGTCGCCCTAAGGGGGCGGAGCGCGGCGTTCAATCCGTTGTCCCGGCCGATGGGGTGGCTTCACGACAGGGCCCAGGCGCCGTAGCCGACGACCGATTCCCGTCCGCCGCCCACATCACCGCTGTTGTAGAGGACAAGCCGCTCCGCCCGAAGCCCGCGCTCTCGGGCGAGAGCGAGGAGCGCGCGCACAGCGCGATAGCCGCACGCATCATCGGGTCCGATCTGGAGCGGGTCCAGCCGCTCGATGGCGGCTGCGGTGCGTTCGTCGTGGCGGCGCGCCTCCTCGTAGGGTTGGAAATGCGACAGGTCCGAGCTCACCACCAACAGCGTCTCCTCGTCCCACACCCGGGCGATCGCCTCCGCCGTCTCCCCATCGTCGCAGCCGCCGAACAAAAGCGGCAGGATCAAAAGCGGGCCGAACAGCTGCTGCAGGAAGGGCAGCTCCACCTCGAGCGCGTGTTCCGGCAGGTGGGGACGGGCGATCACGCTCACCTGCGGCAACTCCAGGAGAGCGGCCACCCCCTCCCGGTCCACCGGCATGGTCCCGAGCGGGGTCGCGAAGGCTTCGTGGGGCGGCAGGGCGAGACCCATGAAGGGCACATAGTGGGCGGGGCCGATGATCACGGCCCGGCGCAGCGCACCCCGGTGGGGGGCGAGCAGCTTGAAGCCGCAGGCGGCGGCGGACCCGGAATAGACGTAGCCGGCATGGGGTACGATCAACGCCCGCGGCGCCGCCGCGTGCGCCGCCACCGGCGCTTGCTCGAGCAGCTCCGCCACGGTGCGCGCGAGCAGCTCCGGCTCCTCGGGATAGAAGCGCCCGGCCACGGCCGGCGGACGCACCCGGCCCATCCCCTTCTCCTCGCAAAGCCGGCCCGGCCTTGCGCCGGGCCCTGTCTCCCGGCACCTATAGATAGATGGGAATCTCGGGGCCGTCGGACCATGGCAAGGGAGCGCAGCGACCAGACCGTCCGCACGCCGTCCGCCGCACCGGGCGAATATCCCGCCCGCTACTGGCACCGCCTCGAGGACGGCCGCATCGCATGCGACCTCTGCCCGCGCCGCTGCCGCCTCCAGGAGGGCCAGCGGGGCCTGTGTTTCGTGCGGGCCCGGCGCGGCGGGCGCATGGTGCTCACCACCTACGGGCGCTCCTCCGGCTTCTGCATCGACCCCATCGAGAAGAAACCTTTGTTCCACTTCCTGCCCGGCACGCCGATCCTTTCCTTCGGCACCGCCGGCTGCAACCTGGCCTGCAAGTTCTGCCAGAACTGGGACATCTCCAAGGCGCGGACCCAGGACCGGCTCCAGAGCCGGGCATCGCCCGCCGAGATCGCCAGGGCGGCCCGGGCGGCGGGCTGCCGGGCGGTGGCCTATACCTACAACGATCCCGTGATCTTCCTCGAATACGCGCTGGACGTGGCGGAGCGCTGCCGGGAGCTGGGCCTGGCCAATGTGGCGGTGACCGCCGGCTACATCTGCGCCGAGCCGCGCGAGGAGTTCTTCCGGGCCATGGATGCGGCCAACGTCGATCTCAAGGCGTTTCGGGAGGATTTCTACCGGCGCTGCTGCGGCGGCCACCTGCAGCCGGTCCTCGAGACCCTGTACCACATCCGCCACCACACCCGCTGCTGGTTGGAGATCACCACCCTGCTCATCCCCGGCTACAACGACGACGACCGCGAGATCAGGGCGCTGTGCAGCTGGATCCTCGAGCATCTCGGCGCCGAGGTGCCGCTCCATTTCACGGCCTTTCACCCCGACTACAAGATGCTTGACGTGCCGCCCACCCCGCCGGCCACCTTAAGACGCGCCCGCACCATCGCCCTGCGGCTGGGGCTGCGGTACGTGTATGTGGGCAATGTGGACGACGAAGAGGCGGAGAGCACCTATTGCCCCGGCTGCGGCCTCAAGGTGGTCGGCCGCTTTTGGTATCGGATCACGGCCTGGGAGCTCGATGGAAACGGACGGTGCCGGCGCTGCGGCAGCCGGATCCCCGGCCGCTTCGAGGCCCGGCCG
>JALSGW010000249.1 GCA_026982585.1 Alphaproteobacteria bacterium
CCGCGAGAGAGGCGCAACCGGCCCGTCGACCCGGGCGACGGCGGCGCACAGCCGGCAATCGGGCCTGCGGGCGAAGCGCAGTCGGGTGAAGCTCGCACGACGGGCGTCGTACAACAACAGCACGCCCGAGAGTTCGGGTTCCTGCCCCAGCAGAAGACGCATCGCTTCCACCGCCTGCAGCGTGCCCATCACGCCGGCGGCCGGGCCCAGCACCCCGCCTTGTGCACAGCTGGGCAGCGCGCCCGCCGCGGGGGGTTCGGGGAACAGGCAGGCGAGACAGGGGTGGGGCGGACCGAGATGGGCCAGGAAGGTGGTGAGCTGGCCGTCCATGCCCTGCACCGCCGCCGACACCAGCGGCCGCCGCAGTTCCAGGCAGGCCCGTTGGACGGCGAGGCGGGTGGGGAAATTGTCGCTGCCGTCCGCCACCACATCAGCACCGGCCAACAGCCGGGCCGCGTTGGTGTCGTCCAGCCGCTCGGCCACCGCCACCACCTCGACGCCGGAGCCGAGCGCCTCGAGCCGGGCCTTGGCGGCCTCGGCCTTGGGCCGACCGAGGTCGGGCTCGGCGAACAGGATCTGCCGGTGGAGGTTGGTCTCGTCGACAAGATCGTGGTCGATCACCACCAACCGCCCCACTCCGGCGGCGGCCAGGTAGAGCGCCAGGGGCGAGCCGAGGCCGCCCGTGCCGATGACGGCGACGGTGCTTGCCCGCAGACGCGCCTGGCCGACCCCGCCCACCTCGGGCAACACGATCTGGCGCGCGAACCGCCTAAGCTCCCATTCGCTCAGCTGGGGTTCCATGGCGACGAGGCTCCCGGTTCCTTCACGCTTTCTTAACCCTAACCGACCAGCATGGCGCTCGCCACAAGAGGAGCGCACAGGCGTCATGCAGGAGCCGCAGACGGCGGTGGCGATCCGCTACGATCCGGGCAGGCGGGAGCTGCCCTATGTGACCGCCCGCGGGCGCGGTCGGATCGCCCAGCGCATCGTCGAGCTCGCCCGACGCCACGGGATTCCGGTGCACAGCCACCCGCCGCTCGCCCGGCTGCTCCAGCGGCTCGATGTGGGCAGTCCCATTCCGGTCGAGGCCTATGTGGCGGTGGCGGAAATCCTGGCGCTGCTCTACCGGCTGGACGCCGAACGGGGCGGAGAGGGGCGAGGATGACGGCAAAGCGCACGCCCGTGGCATCCCCGGTCCCGGCGCTGGTCGCGGAGGCCGGTGCGGTCGCAGCCCAGCTCGCCTGCGCCCGCGACAGCCTCAGGCGCGACCAGGTGCCGGATCTCGCCCCGGTGGCGGAGCGCCTCGGCCGCCTGCTCGCGCGCATGCAGGCGGCCTCGCCTCGGGAGGTGCAGGGGCTGCATCCGGCGCTGCTCGCGCTCCTGGACGAGCTGGAGAGCCTGATGCTGGCGCTCGGGGAGGCGCGTCGACATCTGGGCGAGGAACAGGCGCGCCTCGCCGCCTATCATCGTGCCGCGCGGGCCTATCGACGGCCCGGGGGTTGAGGGGATGGGAGCCGGGCTGGGCCTGTGGCAGGTGCTGTTCGCGCTCGCCGCCACCTTGGCGCTTCTGGCCGGGGCGAGCTGGCTCGGGCGCCGCTATCTGCCGGCGCTGGCCGCCCGCAGGCGAGGTGCGCTGGAGGTGGAGATCCTGGGTGCGCGCATGCTGGATCCCAAACACCGGCTCCTGCTGCTCGGCTTTGAGGGGCGCCGCTATCTCGTGCTGCTCTCGCCCTCGGGAAACTGCGTGGTGGACCGGTTCGTGGACGGGGAGGGGAAGGGTGAGGCGCAATCCGATCGCTGAACAGAAGCGGGCTCGACCCGCCGCAGCACGGCCGCGCCTCGTCGCACGGCCGGGGTGCGGTTGGAGGGTCGGGAGCGAAAGAGGCTTGGAGGGCGTTGTTGCCGGGCCGCGGCCGGCGTCCGGATGCGCTTTCGGGCGCGAACCGGTTTTCCGACCATTCCGATGGGCCGCGGGAGGCGCACGCTGTTTCGAGCCGGCCGGATGTACGGACGAGCGCGTCCGGCGGGTGAGGGCGGTCCGGGGAGCGGAGCGTTTGGAGGCGGCCCGGCTTCGCCCGCAGCTGGGCGGATGTGGCGCGAGCCGGGGCGCCGCTCCAGCGCCGAGCCCGTCCGCAAAGCCGCGTGCGCGGCTTCACCCTCTCCGCACGGCGCTCTGGTCGATCTTGGCCGTGCCGC
>JALSGW010000250.1 GCA_026982585.1 Alphaproteobacteria bacterium
ACGTCCCGAGGCGAAGCGGCCGAGTTCGCCGTTGAGCCGCACCAGCGTTCCATCCGCAAGCCGGCCCTCGAGGTTGAGCTGGAAACCGCCCTCCGCACCGCGCCGGTAGCGGGCCTGCAGATCCCGCAGCACCTCTCCGATCCCGGTCGGCGCGATGGTACCGTCCAGCACCTCCAGGGCAGCGATCCGGAATCCGTCCGGGGCGGCTGCGGCGGCGGCGAGCAGCCCGGCCGGACTGCCCGCGAGGGAGAGCAGTCGCGGGCGTACCAGGCGCAGCTGTGCGAGCGGCGTGCCGCCCGTGATCCAGGCGAGGGGATGCAGTTCGGCGTCGAGACGGTCGGCCTCGAGGGCGACCATGCCCGCTTCCCCGGGTGTGCTGTCGATGCGCAGGCGGGCGAGCGAGAGCTGGGGCGTGGGCCACCAGGAGAAGGACACCGGCCCCTCGACGCGCAGCCGCATCCCGCTCTCGCGCTCCACCAGCCGCACCAGCACCTCGCGCACCGCAGGTGCCGCGATCCACCACGGCGCGGCCGCGAGCACCAGGACCAGCCCGGCCAGGAACACCGCTGCAAGAACCGCAAGCCGCACGATGCCGACCGCCGACTGCTGGAGGACGCAGGCCCTCTCGGGTTCCGAAGGCAGCCTATAGGCTGAGGGGGATGCGGCGGCAAATGCCGCCGTCTCGGCGCGGCAAGCCTGCCGGCGGCGGCAGGGCGCCGGCTTTCTGCTAGAGGGACGGGCCCGGGTCGGGTGGAGACCGGTTTGGGAGGTCCTGTCCAATGACGATGCGATCGCGCGCTTCCTCGCTGCTGTTGCTGCTGTTGGCGGCGGGTTGCACCTATCGGGCCCAGCCCTCGGTGCGGCCGGCCTTCGATATTCCCGCGTCCTTCGAGGAACGGGTGCCGGGCGCCTTCGCCCTCGCGGTAGAGGTCTCGGACCTGCCCGAATCGGCCCGGGTGATGGGGTTGAGCTGCGCCGCCCACACCTACCGGCTCGAGCTCGCCGAACCGCTGCGCCTTTCCGTGGTGCGCACCTTCGAGCCGCTCGTGGAGCGGCTGGTGGTGGTCGAAGGGGGACTCTCGCGCGCCGCTCTCGAGCGACGCGGGCTCGACGGTCTGATCCGGGTCGAGATGGAGGAGGTGGATGCGCGCCTGCGCATCGTCTCCGGCTTTTTGTCCGCCGATGCGGAGGCGGAGGTGTCGCTTGCCGCCACCTTGACCGTGGACGGCCGGAAGGGGCGGTTGCTTGGCACCACCTTGGGCGTGGAGGCGGAGGCCACCAGCGAGGTCGCGGGCTTGTGCGCGGGGCCGGAGAAGGCGGTGGCGGCGGCCGCGGAGAAGGCGATCAAGAAGCTCGTGCGCCGCCTCGGCGAGCGCTTCGCAAGCAGCGAGCGCCTGCGCCGCAGCCTTCAGGAAGGAGAGCAGCGGTCGATGTGAAGCCCAGGGCAAGCGCCGCCCACCGCCCCGAGCCGTGCTTGGACAGGGATGGGGGCGGACGTCCTGCGGCTGGGCGGGGCCAGCACCGAGGGTTTCGCCCTCGAGCCGGCGGGGATTACGGTGCAGTAGGCGAGGCCCCGCCCTCCGTCCCCGGCTCGCCGGCAGCCGCTCGTTCGGGAAGGGGCAGGTCGCGGTAGAGGTCGTCCACCTCCAGGCGCAGGCCGAGATCCTCCAGCACCGCCGCCTCGCCCGGGCCGAGATCGCGCACGAGCCAGCCGTCGTCCGCGCGCCGCCAGTGTTCGATGCGCGGCTCGCGGGTCTCCACCAGCAGGATGTGGCGGAGCGAGGCAAGCCGCCGGTAGGCGGGGAGTTTCACCCCGAGGTCGTGTGCGCGGGTGCTCTCGGAGAGCACCTCGACGATCACAACCGGCTCGGGACACCAGGGTTCCTCCGCGGGCGGCGCGCAGCTCACCGCCAGGTCGGCGATGAAGAAGTCGAAATCGTCCTCAGGGAAGACGATGCCCGCCTCCACCTGGGGTGTGCAGGGCGGTTTCAGGTACCGGCGCAGCTCGCCGGCGATGGCGGCGGCCAGCACCCCGTGCAGCCGGGAGGGCGGGGCCATCATCACCGGCCGGCCGCCGACGAGTTCGTGGCGGCGGTCGGTGCCGTCGTCCCAGCGCAGGAACTCGGCGACGGTCATGAACTTCAACTTTTCGGCGGGCTCGGCCACAGGCGACGCTCCCGACGGATACTGCG
>JALSGW010000251.1 GCA_026982585.1 Alphaproteobacteria bacterium
TCGCTCCGGCTTCTAGGACAGGGAGGCGGTGGTGGCGAGGCTTCTCCTGGCCCTCGGGCTCATGAGCGGCACCTCGATGGACGGCATCGACGTCGCCCTCGTTTGCACCGACGGGGAGGAGCGGTGGACGGTCCTCGCGAGCGCCACCTATGCTTATGGATCCGGCATGCGGGCCCGGCTGGCCGCCGCCCTGGATATGCCGGAGCGGCCCCACCTGGACCTCGAGGCCCTGCTCACCCGCCTGCATGCCCGGGCGGTGCGGCGTTTTCTCGCGGGGCGCGCGGGGCTGGGCCGGCGGCTTGCGGTGGTGGGCCTGCACGGCCACACGCTCCTCCATTGGCCGGAGCGGGGCCGCACCCGCCAGCTCGGGGACGGGCGCCTGCTCGCCCGGCTGCTCGGGGTGCCGGTGGTGGCGGACTTCCGCAGCCGCGACGTCGCCGCCGGCGGCGAGGGAGCGCCGCTCGCCCCGGTCTTCCATCGGGCGGTGACCCGCACAGCACCTCGCCCGCTTGTCGTGCTCAACCTCGGCGGCATCGCCAACCTCACCTGGATCGGTGCGGACGAACGGCTCCTGGCCTTCGACTGCGGGCCGGGCAATGCGCTCTTGGATGCCTGGGCGCTTCAACATCTCGGCACACCCATGGACCGGGACGGACGGCTCGCGGCCGGGGGGCGGGTGTGCGAGGCGGCGCTCGCGCGGGCACTCGCCCATCCCTTCTTCGCCCGCCCGCCGCCCAAATCGCTCGACCGCAAGAGTTTCGACCTCGCTCCGGTGGCGGCGCTTTCCCCGCAGGACGGGGCGGCCACCCTCGCCGCCTTCACCGCCGAGGCGGTGGCCCGGGCGCTCGCCTGGTGTCCCGTGCAGCCGCGCCTTGTGCTGGTGACAGGCGGCGGCCGTCGCAATCCCGTCCTCATGGCGCAACTGGCGGAGCGGCTGGCCTGTGCGGTGGCGCCGATCGAACGGCTCGGCCTCGACGGCGACAGTTTGGAAGCGCAATGTTTCGCTTATCTGGCGGTGCGCGCCCTGCGCGGGCTGCCGCTCACTTTCCCCGACACCACGGGGGTGAGCGAGCCGCTTTGCGGCGGTCGTCTGTTCCGCCCGCCCGTCCGCCTGCGGGGATGGGATACCGGCCGCGGCTCCCGGCGCGTGAGAAGGCCGGTGCGCCCGCTCTAGGCCCCGGTGCGGCGGGCAAGCCGGGCCGCAAGACGCTCGAGATAGCGATCGGCGAGTCCCAGCTCCCTGAGATGCCGGGCGGTGGCGAGGCAATAGTCCCGCGCCCGGCCGAGCGGACCCTCGCCGGCCTCCAGCATGCTCAGCACCTGTTCGTCGTCGAGGTCGGACACGTAGCGTTCGTGGCTGCGGTCGACCACGAAGGCGAGCAGGCGGGCGGGCCGCTCGCCGATCCGGCCCCGAAGCCAGCGCGGGCGGTAGGCGCCGGTGATGAGTTCGCGTTGAAAGAGCAAAAGAAGCTCCTCGCGCGCCCAAGCTGCGGGAATCCGGTAGGCGAGGCCCCGGCAGCTGCCGCCGCGGTCCAGGCCCAGCACCAGTCCCGGCCGCTCGGGCGTGCCGCGGCCCACCACGGTGCGCAGGCAAAAGCGGCGGCGGTAGCCGAAGATCCGGGCGGGTTCGCGGGCGGTGAAGCGAAAACTCGGATTCCAGATCAAGGACCCGTAGGCGAACAGCCACACGTCCTCGCCCGCGGGGTGCTCCGACAGGCACGCCTCGAGCCGGCGGCGCAATTCCCGATCGGACAACAGCCGACCCCGATAGCCGGCCTCCGCGATCATCCGGCGCACCCAGCCGCGGGCCAGCTTGTCGCGGGTCAAGATCGCCACGGCATCCCACGTCTCACGAGGCGGCCTGGGCCCGGCCCTCCACCCTGGGCCGCACCTCGCAGGCGAGCCGGCGCAGGGAGGCGGCGGCGAGCTCGGGTGCCAGCGCGCCGAAATTGTAGAGCGCGAGCACGTGGTCCACTCCCATCGCCCGAAGCCGGGCCAGCTTGTCGGCCACGGTGGCGATGCCGCCCATCAGCGACAGCCCGCTGCGCATGATATCGTCGTAGGTCTGCCGGCGCGCGTATTTGCGGGTCTCCACATAGAGGTTGAAAGCCGCCTCCGCCTCCCGCCGGGCCTGGGCGTCGGTCTCCGCCACATGGGTGTGCAGCGCCACCAGCACATCGCCCGTCCCACC
>JALSGW010000252.1 GCA_026982585.1 Alphaproteobacteria bacterium
GCACAGTTTCACGCCGATCTTCCTTGGACGGCGTCGGGAGGTGGAGGTCGGGTTGCTCTACAACCGCCGGCCGGAGCTGGCCCGGCTGGTGGGACGGGCGCTGCGCCGGGAGGGCGGGCTGCGGGTCGCGGACAACGAGCCCTATGTGATGGACGACGCCAGCGACTTCACCGTGCCCCATCATGCGGAGCGGCGGGGGTTGCCCTGCCTCGAGATCGAGGTGCGCCAGGACCTGCTGGCCCGGGATGAGGACGTGGAGGCCGTGGCGGCGCGTCTCGCCGCGGCTCTCAAGCCGGCGCTTTGGGAGGTGCTCGCCTGAGCCCCTGCGGCAGTGTGGCGGCTTTTCCGACCGGCCGCACGCCCCAACTCCATACGGGAAGAAGTCGGCGGAGAGAGGCCATGTTCCGGGTCGGGATCGTCGGCGCCGGGATGGTGGGCGGTGCGGTGGCCAATGCCATCGCCCTGCGCGGCGCCGCGAGCGAGGTGGTGCTGGTGGACGTGCGGGGCGAGCGCGCCCTGGCCGAGGCCGAGGATGTGCTGCACGCCACCCCCTTCGCCTGGCCGGTCCACGTCCGCGCCGGCGGGTGGGCGGAGCTCGCCGGTGCCCGGGCGGTGGTGCTCGCCTGCGGCGTCGCCCAACGCCCCGGGGAGACGCGGCTCGAGCTGCTCGCGCGCAACTTGCGGGTGTTCGCCGAGGTGGTGCCGAAGGTGCGCGAGGCCGCGCCCGAGGCGCTGCTGGTGGTGGTGAGCAATCCGGTCGACCTTTTGACCCTCGCCGCCTGGCGGCTGTCCGGCCTGCCTCCCGAGCGGGTGTTCGGCACCGGTACCATGCTCGACACCGGCCGCTTCCGGGCGCTGCTCTCCCACGCCCTCTCGATCTCGCCCAAATCGGTGCACGCCTATGTGGTGGGCGAACACGGCGACAGCGAGGTGTTGGCCTGGCACGGCGCGACGGTGGGAGCGGTGCCGCTGTTCCGCTTCGCCGAACAACTGGGCCGTCCCCTCGATGCGGCCGAACGGGCCCGCATCGACGAGGGGGTGCGCCGCGCGGCCTACCGCATCATCGCCGGCAAGGGCGCCACCTGGTACGGGGTGGCGGCCGCCACCGCCCGCATCCTCCAGGCGATCCGGGACGACGAGCGGGCGGTGTTCACCCTCACCGCCTACACCCCGCAAACCGGCGCGCTGCCCGCCATGGCCTATTCGCTGCCCCGCATCCTGGGCGGCGACGGTCTGTGCGCCACCCTGTGGCCGAACCTGGATGCGGCCGAGAGCGAGGCGCTCGCGCGAAGCGTCGCCACCCTGATCGAGGCGGGAGGCGGCGACATCCTGAAAGACCGGCCGCCCAAGCCGAGCCCTTGAATCCCCCCGGGGCGTTCAAGCCGGCGCCACGAGCTTGCGCAGACGCTCGACCGCAGCCCGGCAGCAGAGGCCGGTTCCGGGCGTGAGGGCGGTGGCCGCACCGGCGGCGATACCCCAGGCGAGGGCCTCCTCGGCCTCGCGCCCCTGGGCGAGCGCCCAGACCATGGCGCCGAGGAAGGCGTCCCCGGCCCCCACCGTGGACACCGTCGCCACCCGCGGGGCGCGCAACCGCAACACCCCGGCCCCGCTCGCGAGCACCGCGCCCCGATCGCCCAGGGTCAGGGCCACCAACTCCGCCCAGCCCCGTTCGACCGAAAGCCGCGCCAGCGCCTCCTCGTCCTCGGGCGAACGGCAGCGGCGCCCGAACAGCTCCTCCGCCTCCCGCAGATTGGGTTTGACCAGCCACACCCCCGCCCGCAGCGCATGGAACAGGGCGGGACCGGAGCTGTCCAGCGCCACCCGCACCCCGCGTCCCCGCACCCCGTCGATCACCCGGCGGTAGAAGTCCGCCGGCATGCCGGGCGCGAGGGAGCCGGACAGCACCAGGATGTCGGCGTCGAGACCGACGATCGCCGCAAGCGCCTGCTGCCACTCCTCCTCGCCGAGCTCGGGCCCCCGCGGGGTGAAGCGATACTCATGGCCGCGATCCAGCTCGTGCACCACGTGAGCGATGCGGGTGTCGCCGGCGACGGCGAGCCCCTTCCCGGACACGCCCGTTTGCCGCAACAGCCCCTCGAACACCGGCCCGGTGATGCCGCCCGCGAGATAGAAGGCCCGGACCTCGCCGCCGAGCTCCCGGATCACCCGCGCCACGTTGATGCCGCCGCCGCCGGGATCGAAGCGTTCCTCCCGCGCCCGCAGCTTGATGGTGGGAAGCACATGGTCGACGGTGGTGCTGTAGTCGATCGCGGGGTTGACGGTCACGGTCCAGATCCGCACCACCTGCCGCACTCCTCGCAGCCCAAAGCGCCCCGCCTCCGGGCGCCGGTCCTAGGACGGTGTGGAAAGCGCGTGAGCCCGCCCGGGCGACGACGGGCCGCCGTCCGCCATCCGCACGCGCGCGAGCCGCATCTCCAACTGTGCCCGGCGCTTGGCATCGAGGGCGACCTTGAGCCGCACGGTGCCGTCCGCGTCCGCCCGCTCCAGCACCTCGCCGTGGGCATAGAGCCACGCCAGAAGAGCACCGTCCCGCGCATCGAGGTCGAGCTCCACGATCCGCTCCCGGGCCGCAAGGCGCTCTTTGAGCAGCGCAAGGAGCCGCTCCACTCCCTCGCCGGTGCGCGCCGACAGCGCCACCGCATGGGGCGTGCGGGCGGCCCGGGCGAGCAGCTGCGCGCGCCGATCCCCGTCCAGGAGATCGAGTTTGTTCCACACCTCGATCAACCGCTCCTGCCGTGCCGCCTCGTCGATGCCGAGCTCATCGAGCACCCGCAGCACGTCGGCGCGCTGGGCCTCGCATTCGGGATCCGCCATGTCGCGCACGTGCAGCAACAGATCCGCCTCCACCACCTCCTCCAGGGTGGCGTGGAACGCGGCCACCAGGGTGGTGGGCAGATCGGTGATGAAGCCCACCGTGTCGGAGAGGATCACCCGCCGGCCCTCCGGCAGTTTGACGGCGCGCATGGTGGGATCGAGGGTGGCGAACAGCTTGTCCGCCACCTCCACCGCAGCACCGGTGAGGCGGTTGAAAAGGGTGGATTTGCCGGCGTTGGTGTAACCGACCAGCGCCACCACCGGATAGGGCACCCGCCGCCTGGCCTGGCGGTGGAGGCCCCGGGTGCGGCGCACCTCGGCCAGCTCCCTGCGAATGCGCACGATGCGTTCGTCGATCCGCCGCCGGTCGAGCTCGAGCTGGCGCTCGCCGGGGCCGCCGACGAAGCCGTAACCGCCCCGCTGGCGCTCGAGATGGGTCCAGGAGCGCACAAGCCGGCTGCGCTGATAGGAGAGGGCCGCGAGCTCGACCTGCAACACACCCTCCCGGGTGCGGGCGCGACGGCCGAAGATCTCGAGGATGAGCGCGGTGCGGTCGATCACCTTGACACCGAGCGCGCGCTCGAGATTGCGCTGCTGCACCGGGGAGAGCGGCGCGTCCACCACCATCACGTCCACCGGCTCGGCGGCGAACCGCGCTGCGAGTTCCGCGACCTTGCCCGGGCCGAGGAGCGTGGCCGGCACCGGTGATCGCAGGGACACGAGCTCCGCACCCGCCACCTGGAGGCCGATGGACTGGACGAGCCGCACCGCTTCCTCGAGCCGCGCCCGGGCCCGGCGCCGCCCGCCGCGGGGATCGAAGGGATGCACCACCCACCCCCGCCGCGGTCCCCCATCCGGCCCGAAGGCGCCGCCGAGGGTCACCGCTGGAGGGCGCCCTTAGGACGCCGCAGGCTGCGATCCCTGATCGGCTTGCGGATCATAGAGGCGTACCGCCGCCGAGGGCATGACCGTGGACACGGCATGTTTGTACACCAGCTGAACGTGGCCGTCCCGCCGCAACAACAGGCAGAAATTATCGAACGAACTGATGACACCCTGGAGTTTGACGCCGTTGATCAAAAAGACCGTCACCGGCACCTTGCCTTTCCGGATATGGTTAAGAAAAACGTCTTGGAGGTTCTGTTGTTTTTCGCTGGCCATCGGTTTGATTCCCGGTTGTTCCGGCACGCCGAGTGCGCGAGCAGCCGCGCCGCACAATGTCGCGCGTCCTCGCCCGGGGTCAAGGGCCCCGGCGGGCGCGGCCGGAAACCCCGCGCTGCCCGCGCCTCGGCCGCAACCATGGGCTCACGCCGCGACCCGGGCGTCCGGCTCGTCGAGATAGGCGGCGTAGCGCTCGGCGAGCCGTCGGGTCACCGGTCCGGGCCGTCCGTCGCCGATTCGGGTGTCGTCGATGCGGGTGACGGGCAGGAGCAGGGAGGTGGTGCTGGTGAGGAAGGCCTCCCGGGCGGCCTTGGCCTCCTCGGCGGAAAAGGGGACGAGGCTGATCGGGATGCCCTCCGCGCGGGCGAGTTCGAGGATCACGCCGCGGGTGATGCCGGAGAGGATCTGCGGCCCTTCCGGGTGGGTGCGCAGCCGCCCTTCGGCGTCGACGATGAAGGCGTTGGAGGCGGTGCCCTCGGTGATCCGCCCGTCACGCACCAGCCAGGCCTCGCGACAGCCCCGGCGTTCGGCCTCCTCCCGGGCCAGCACGTTGGGCAGGAGGGCTGTGGTTTTGATGTCGCATCGTCCCCAGCGCTGGTCCGCGAGCAGGCACACCGCAACCCCCCGGGCGCGCTCCGCCGGGGTCGGAAAGCGGGCGTGTCGCACCACCACGGTGAGCACCGGGCGCACATCCTTGGGGAAGGGATGGTTGCGCGGGGCGACGCCGCGCGTGACCTGCAGGTAGAGGGTGGCCCGGCGCAAGGGGTTGCGGCGCCGTGCCTCCCGCAGGATGGCGCGGAGCGCCGGCCGGGATGTGGGCATGGCGATGGCGAGTTCCGCGAGCGAGCGCTCGAGCCGGTCGAGGTGGCGCTCGAGATCGCGCGGCCGTCCGTCCAGCACCTTGATCACCTCGTAGACCCCGTCGGCGAACTGGTAGCCGCGGTCCTCGAGGGCCGCCGCCGCGGCGGCGAGCGGGATCCAGCGGCCGGCATGGTAGGCAAGGCGTGTCACGATCCCCCCTCCTGCTGCGGATTCGGTCAGAAATAGTCGGCCCGCACCGCGAACAGCTGTTCGACCCGTTTCACCGCCTCGCCGCGGGCCACCCCCACCACCCGGTCGCCGGGTGCGATCACCGTATCGCCGCGGGGCATCAGCACCTCCCCGCGCCGCACCACGGCACCGATGACCACGGTGCGCGCAAGCCGCAGGTCCCGCAGCGGACGTCCCACCACCGGCGAGGTCTCGAGCGCCTCCGCCTCGAACGCCTCCGCCTCGCCGTCGCGCAGGGTGTGCACCGAGGTGATGCGGCCGCGCCGGACGTGCTGAAGGATGCGGGAGACGGTGATCTCGCGGGGATTGATGCCGACGTCCACGTCGATCGCCTCGATGAGGCGGCGGTAGTTGGGGTTGTTGTACAGCACCATGGCGCGGCGGCAGCCCAGCTGCTTGGCCAGCAGCCCCACCATGACGTTGACCTCCTCATTGTTGGTCACCGCCACCACCGCCTCGGCGGCGCCCACGTGGGCCTCCTCCAGGATCTCCCGTTCGCGGGCATCCCCCTCTAGCACGATGGCCCGCTTGAGCCGTTCCGCCACCAGGGTGGCCCGCTCGCCGTCCCGCTCCACCACCTTGAGGTTGAGAGCCGGGTGGCGGCTTTCGAGCTCCTGGGCGAGATACAATCCGATGTTGCCGCCGCCCACGATCACCACCCGCTCGCTCTCCCGGACCTCATAGCCGAAGGCGGGCAGGACCCGGTTGAGGTGGGCCGAATCCACCACGATCTGGACCTCGTCCCCGGCCAGCAGCATGTCCTCCGGACCGGGCAGGAAGAAGCGTTCGCCGCGGGCGATAGCGACGACGAACACATGCAGGTCGGGGAACAGCGTGGTGAGCCCGCCGAGCGGTGTCTCGACGATGGGAGTCTCGGCGAGACAGCGCAGGGCCACGAGCCGCACCTTGTCGTCGACGAAGGAGATGACGTTGAGCGAGCCCGGCACCTCGAGGCGCAGCGCCACCGCCCGCGCCACCTCCACCTCCGGGGAGATCACCACGTCGATGGGAAGGTGGCTGCGCCGGAACAGGGCCCGCCAGCGGGGTTTGAGATAATCCTGTTCGCGCACCCGGGCGATCTTGGTGGGCACCCCGAACAGCGAATGGGCCACCTGGCAGGCCACCATGTTGACCTCGTCCACATGGGTGACGGCGATCAGCATGTCGGCGTCTTCGGCCCCCGCCTGCTCGAGCGTGCTGGGGTGGGCGGCGTGGCCCACCAGCCCGCGGATGTCCAGGCTTTCGCCGATCTTCTGGACCAGTTCCGGGCGCTGGTCGACCACCGTCACCTCGTGTCCGGCGCCCGCCAGATAACGGGCGATATGGTATCCGACCAGGCCGGCGCCGCAGATCACCACCTTCAAGGCCGGGCCTCCCGTGCGGTTGGGGCGTTCAGCCTCCCTCCGAGTAGAGCCCGAGCGCCTTGAGTTTGCGATGCAGGGCGGAGCGTTCCATGCCGATGAAGCTTGCGGTGCGGGAGACGTTGCCGCCGAAGCGGTGCAGCTGGGCCTGCAGATAGGCCCGCTCGAACTGCTCGCGGGCCTCGCGCAGCGGCAGGGAGATGAGTTCGCCGTTGGTGCGGGGATCCATGACGGCGGTGGTGCGCTGGGTGAGCTCGGGCGGCAGGCCGTCGACGCCGATGGGATCCTCCGGCCCCCCCGGGGCCATGATCAGCATCCACTCCACCGTGTTCTTGAGCTGGCGCACGTCCCCCGGCCAGTCCGCGGCCTGCAGCACCGCCAGCGCCTCCTCGCTGATCCGCCGCGGCGGCAGGCCGGTGGCCTGGGCGGCCAGACGCATGAAGTGTTCCACCAGCTCGGGGATGTCGCTGCGCCGCTCGGAAAGGGCGGGCACCTCGAGCGGCACCACCGCGATCCGGTAGTAGAGCGCCTCGCGGAAGCGGCCCTGGGCCATCTCCGCCTCGAGGCTGCGGCTGGTGGTGGCCAGCACCCGCACGTCCACCTCCACCGGCCGGCTGCCCCCCAGACGCACGAAGCGCTGCTCTTGCAAAACCCGCAACACCTTGCCCTGGGTCTCCGGGGGCATGTCGCCGATCTCGTCGATCACCAGGGTGCCGCCGTCGGCCTGTTCGAAGGTGCCGATCACCCGGGGATGGCCGGGCCCCAGCCAGCCCGCCTCGGCGCCGAACAGCTCCAGATCCACCCGTTCGGGATGAAGCAGCGCGGCGTTGACCACCACGAAGGGACCCCGGGCCCGCTTGGAGCGGGCGTGGAGGGTGCGGGCCACCATCTCCTTGCCGGATCCCGGCGGTCCCTTGATGAGCACCCGGCTGTTGGTGGGGGCGACCCGTTCGATGGCGGCGCGCAGCCGGGCCATCTGCGGCGAGCTGCCGACGAGTTCCGCCGCCTCAAGCGCACGCCGGCGCAGCTCCGCGTTCTCGCGCCGGAGCCGGCTCGCTTCGAGGGCGTGGTCCACCGCGAGCAGCAATCGTTCGGAGTTGAAGGGTTTCTCGATGAAATCATACGCCCCCTTCTTGATCGCCGCCACCGCCGTCTCGATGGTGCCGTGGCCCGAGAACATGATCACCGGCACCTGGGGGTGATGGGTGCGGATCCACTCCAGGATCTGGATCCCGTCCATGTCGCTGCCCTCGAGCCAGATGTCGAGCAGCACGAGGGCCGGGGCGCGCCGCTCGATGGCCTCGATGGCGGCACCGGCGTGGGCCGCCTCCCGCACCGCGTATCCCTCGTCCTCAAGGACGTCCCGCACCGCCTCCCGGATCGCCGCCTCGTCGTCGACGATCAGAATATCCTTGGCCGATACCATGATCGTTTCACGTTTGCCGCCCTGCCGTCCTCAGGCGCCCATGCTGCCCGCGCGCCGCGGAAAGCTCAAGCGCGCCACGGCCCCTCCGCCCGGACGCCGGCAAAGCTCCACCCGGCCTTCGTGTTCCTCCATGATCTTCCGCACGATGGCAAGCCCCAATCCGGAACCCCGCCCCTTGGTGGTCACATAGGGTTCGAACAGCCGATGGGGATCGCCCTCGGGCAGGCCCGTGCCGTTGTCCTCCACCTCGATTTCGACAAGGTCGCCATGCGCCTTGAGCCGCACCTCGACCCGCGGTTGCGCGGGCCGGGCCTCGCTCACCGCCTCGGCGGCGTTCTTGAGCAGGTTGGCGAGCGCCTGGGTGATCTTGCCGCCGTCGCACAGCACCAGCAGCGGCCGTTCCGCCTGGATGTCGAGATCGAAGCGGATCTTCGGCCAGGCGGTGCGCTCCAGCACCACCGCCTGTTCCACCAGCTCGTCCAGCGCCTCCTGCTGCAGCACCGCCTGGGGCATGCGCGCGAAGGCGGAGAATTCGGCGATCAACCGCCCGATGGTGTCCACCTGGCGCACGATGGTGGCCACCGCCTTCTCGAACGCCTCCCGTCCCTCGCCGATCTGGCCCGCGAACTTGCGTCCGAGCCGCTCCGCCGAGAGGCGGATCGGGGTGAGCGGGTTCTTGATCTCGTGGGCGATGCGCCGCGCCACCTCGGCCCAGGCCGCCTGGCGCTGGGCGGTGATGAGTTCGGTCACATCGTCGAAGGTGACCACATAGCCGCCGGTCCCCTCCTCCTCCCACTGCAGGGTGACCCGCACCAGCAGGATGTGGTGCCGCCCTTCCCGCAGCACCCGCAGCTGCCGCTCGATGCGCCGGCGGCCGGAATGCAGCTCCTCCAACAGCGGCACGATCTCCGGAAAGCAGGCTGCCACCGGCTGGCCCTGCGGCGCCGGCCCGTCGCCGCAGCCGAGGAAGGCCCGGGCGGGCGGGTTGAGCAGGGCGATGCGCCGGTCCGCATGCAGGCCGATGACCCCGGCGGAGACTCCCGTCACCACCGCCTCGGTGAAGCGGCGACGGGAGTCCAGCATGCGGTTCGCTTCGAGCAGCTCGCGCTGCTGGGTCGCGATCTGGTCCGCCATCCGGTTGAAGGTCCGGCAGAGAATGTCGATTTCGTCCTCGCCGCGCCCCTCCGGCACCCGGGCGGCCAGATCCCCCTGGCCGATGCGCTCCGCCGCCGCCACCAGCTGCACCAGCGGCGTGGCCAGCCGGTCCGCGAACACCAGCCCCGCCCACACCGCCGCGAGCAGCATGAGCAGGGCCACCACGCCGAAGATCAGGGCGGAGGCGATCTGGATGTCGGACCGCTCCCGCTGCATGGCCTGGTACTCGGCCACCACCGTCTCGCTCTCCGCCACCCGGGCGAGCACCTCGGGATCGACGAAGCGGCCGATCACCAGGTACAGGCCCCCGAGGCCCTCGATGCGCACGAGCGCCCGCACCCGGTCCTCGGTCTCGGTGGTGAGCACCACCACCTCCCCCTGGTCGGCCCGCTCGAGCAGGGCGAGCGGCAGCTGGGCGATCTCCAGGGTGAAGGAGAGACCGCTGCGGGCGAGCACCCGCCCGCCGGCGTCGAACACCACCGCCTCGCCGAGCGCGCGCAGCGCCGCCTGGGCGTCCACCAGCCGCTGCAGGGCGCGCGGGCGATCGAGATAGAAGGGCAGGTCGCGGCTGAGATCGGCCGCCATGGCCAGGGCGTCGGCGCGGATGTTGGCCTTGTGCTCCTCGAGATAGGCGCGGGCGATCTTGAGGGAGTTGTCGAGCGCGGTGGAAATGCGGCCGCTGAACCAGGCCTCGAGGCCGCTGCTCAAAAAGGCGGCGGAAAAGATCGCCACCGTCATGCTCGGCAGGATGGCAATCACGCTGAACAGGGCGACGAGCCGCGCGTGCAGCCTGGAGCCCGAGCGCCCGCGCCGGCGTTCGAGCAGGATGCGCACCACCCGCCGGGCGACGATCACCCCCAGCAGCAACAACAGCACCAGATCCAGGTTGAGGAGCAAAAGCACCCTGCGAATACCGGTGCCGTAGGGCGGCTGGGCGGACAGCTCCATGTAGGTGACCACCGCCGCCACCACCGCGAGCAGCGCGAGCGCCAGGGCGGCGCGCCGCTCGAATGCCGCACCGCGCCAGCGCAAGAGATCGGCGACCAGGAGCCTGAGCCCGGGCTCGGCGGAGGGTCGGGAGCGGCTTCGGGCCATCGGTCAGCCTCGCTCGACAGGGATCTCGAGATCGCGGATCTTCTTGCGCAGGGTGTTGCGATTCAGGCCCAACAGCTCCGCCGCCCGCAGCTGATTGCCGCCGGTGGCCTTGAGCGCCCGTGCGATCAAAGGCCGCTCGATTTCCCGCAGCACCCGGTGATACAGCCCGGGCGGCGGCAGTTCGCCGCCCCAGGCGCGGAAATGGCGTTCCAGGTACGCCGCCACCGCCTCCTCGAGCGACCACACCTCGCGTTCCGATTCGGCCGGCCGCTCGCCCCGGTTGTGCACGAGCTCGTGAGCGACCACCTCCTCGTCCAGAATGTCCTCGGTGTAGAGCACCGCGAGCCGCCGCACGAGATTTTCCAGCTCCCGCACGTTGCCCGGCCAGTCGTAGGCCTTGAGACGGGCCATGGCGGCGGGGGTGAGGGTCTTGATCGCCAGCCCCTCGCGCGCCCCTTTCTGGAAGAAGTGGTGGACCAGGGCGGGGATGTCCTCGACCCGCTCGCGCAAGGGCGGCAGTCTGAGCGGCACCACATTGAGCCGGTAGTAGAGATCGTCTCGAAACGCCCCCTGGCGCACCAGCGTGCGCAGGTCGCGGTGGCTTGCGGCGATGATGCGCACGTCGACCCGCACCGGCTGGGTTCCGCCCACGCGCAGGAACTCCCCCTGCTGCAGCACCCGCAAGAGGCGGGTTTGGGCCTCGAGCGGCATGTCGCCGATCTCGTCGAGGAACAGGGTGCCGCTGTGCGCCTGTTCGAAATGACCGATGCGGCGTGCCACCGCCCCGGTGAAGGCGCCCCGCTCGTGTCCGAACAGCTCGCTCTCGATGAGCTCGCGCGGGATCGCGGCCATGTTCACGGCCACAAAGGGCCCCTCCCGGCGGCGGCCGAACTCGTGCAGCGCCCGGGCCACGAGCTCCTTGCCGGTGCCGGATTCGCCGGAGATGAGGACGGTGAGGTCGGTGTTCACCAGCCGGGCGATGGCCCGATACACCTCCTGCATGGCAGGCGAGCGGCCGATGATCGGCAGCTGCGATTCCTCCGGCTCGAGCTGGGTCGGCTCCGGACGGCGACGCGCGAGCGCGCGCCCCACCACCGCCAAAAGCTGGTCGATGTCGAAGGGCTTGGGCAGATAGTCGAAGGCGCCGCTCTGCGCCGCCCGCACCGCCGTGGCCAGGGTGTTGTGGGCGCTCATCACCACCACCGGCACCTCGGGCCGCAGCCGGCGCAGGCGCGGCAGCAGCTCGAGCGCGTCCTCGTCGGGAAGGCGCACGTCGGTGATCACCAGCTCCCCCAACCCCTCCTCCAGCCAGCGCCACAGCCCGCTTGCGGTCTCGGTCGCCCGCACCTCGTAGCCCTGGCGCTCGAGGGCGCGCCGGATCACCGTCCGCACCGCCCGATCGTCCTCGGCCAACAGCACCAAGGCTCCGCTCATCCTTCCTGGTCCGACTTGGGTTCGGGACAGGCCGGCAGCCGCACCCGGAACAACGCCCCCCGCGGCCGCTCGACATAGGCGAGCAGACCGCCGTGGTCGCGGGCGATCTTGGCCGCCACCGCGAGCCCGAGGCCGCGCCCCTCGGCCTTGGTGGAGGCGAAGGGCTCGAACAGCCGCTCCCGCACCGCATCCGGAACCCCCGGACCGTTGTCGGCCACCTCCACCGTGATCGGCAGCTCGGGCTGGTCCCCGCTCGCCCCGGCGCGGATCCGCAACCCGTGCTCGAACCGGGTCGAGAGCACGATCCGCCCCTCCTCCGGCGGCACCGCCTCGGCGGCGTTCTTGACCAGATTGAGGAACAGCTGCACGAGCCGCGCCCGATCGCCGAACACCGGCGGCAGGGACGGATCGTAGAGGGTCTGGAACCGCACGTGGCGGGCGAACCCCGCCTCGGCGATGCGCCGCACGTGATCGAGCACCACGTGGATGTTGACCGCCTGGCGCTCGAGCACGCCGGGATCGCACAGCCGCTCCATCTCCTCCACCAGCCGGCAGATGCGGTCCGACTCCTCGGAGATCAAACGGGCGAGCGGGCGATCCCCCTCCTCCAACACCGGCTCCAGAAGCTGCGCCGCCCCCTTGATGCCCGAGAGCGGGTTCTTGACCTCATGCGCGAGCAGTGCGGCCAGCCCCACCACCGGCCGCACCGCGTCGCGGGCGAACAAATCGCGGCCCAGATCGTGGTCGCTCAGTGACGGATGCACGAGCAGCACCAGCCGCGCCGCGTCCTCCTCGACCGGCGCCAGATGGAGGTCCACCACCTGGACCGCCCCCGACCGCAGGGCGAGCTCGAGACCATAGCCGGCCACCGCCCGCCGGCCCGCGCGCGCGCGCCGCAGCAGGTCCCAAAGCGGCGCATGGGGATGGACGAGTCCGGCCAAGGCCTGGCCCAAAAGCCGCCTGCGGCTCTGGGCGAAGAGCTGCTCCGCAGCGCTGTTGGCGAACAGCAGACGATCCCCCTCGTCCACCACCAGCAGGGCGAGCGGCAGACCGTCGAGCAGGCGCAGCGGATCGAGGGACGGGAGCCGGTCCACCGCCGTCCTCCCCTGTGCACAAAAGGCGGTCAACAACCATAGTGCTGCCCAGGATGAGGGCAACCGGCACGGCGCGGTCGGCGGGACCGGCCGGGCGCGGGCCGCTCCCGTATCCGCTCGGTGCGGCCTCCTGCCGAACGGGCGTCCGGTGTTGCGGTCTAGCTCGGCACCCCGCTTCGGGCCCGGGCGCTCACGCCGCTTCGGCCATCGCCTCGCCGCGCACCGCGCGCAGGGTCTCGTCCACCGGCGGCACCCGCTCCAGCACCTCGAAGGCGTCGTGGCGCACCCAGTTGTTGCGCATCGCCTCCCGCACCAGCTCCTCGCTCACGGTGCCGTTGTCCAGGCACTCCTTGAGCAGGCCGAAGAAGAAGTCTTCCTGACGCTTGTCGGGATGAGGCTGGTAGCGGCCGAGGAAGGCGTATTCGCCGAACAGCTTGCGGCGAGCGAACATGAGCCAGGCGAAGGGCGAATAGGGGTTGTTCTCGGAGGGGATGAAATCGATGGGCAGTCCGGACTTCCAGGGCTGGGTGCGCCGCTTGGTGTTGTGGATCATCTTGGTCTTGGCGTTGAGAGTATCGAAGTGGTTCCACTCCGGCTCGAGGATGCCGATGTTGGCGGGATCCTCGTAGCCGAGGTTCATCCAGCGCTTGTATTCGCGCTCGAAGCGGAACAGGGCGTCGAAGTCGTCGTACATGCGCCAGTGGGTGAGCTTGGCGCAATCCAGCAGCATCACCGAGCTGGCGGGATGGCGGCGGCTCCCCTTGCCCCGGGTGCAGCACCAGATGGCCTTGCCCTCCATGTCCCGGGAGAGGAGTTCGTAGACGTCCTGGACCGCGAACACGTCCGGGTCCACCACCACGGCGCGCCCCTGGTAGCCCATGAGCTCGGGCGGCATGAAGCGCAGCGGGGTGAACGACTGCAGGTCGTCGTTGAGCCAGCGCCGGGTGGCGTTGTCGCGCAGATACTCCCGCCCTTCGTAGCGCTGGAAAAAGTCCATGTGGTCGCGGTGTTCGATCAACCGCACCTCGAAGGCGTCGGGATGTTTGGAGTTGCGCTTCATGGAGTGCGCCGAGACGAGGGCGCCCACATATTGCTTGTGGTTGGTGTGGATGAAGACGGTCGGCTTCATGGAAACCCTACCCCTAGGCTGGCGGTGCCCCGGCCAGCGCCTCCGCTAACACGGGTGCACCCTGGTCTGCAACTCGCGCTCCCCCTCCCCGGATACGGCCTGATAGCCGAACACCGGGTCGAGTCGGGCGGCCAAAAGGGCATCGATGGCCTCCACTTGTCGGTCGTCGAAATAGTCGCGATAGCCGCCCACCTTGGCGCGCCGCACCTTGTAGGATTCGGGGTTGGCGCGGTCGCCCGGGCGCAGCCTGCGGCCGGCGAGCCACAGCCGCCGTTCCGCCTCCAGGCGGCGCATGTTCTCCACACTGGCATAGCGCACCGATTCCGCCACCGCACCCGGATCGGGCCGCTCGCCGAGAAAGGCGAGCAGACGCGCAAGCTCGCCCTCGGTGTCGGCGCGCAGATCCTCGTAGCGCAGCAGATGCAGGGCCCGAAGCCGGTCCAGCTCCCGTGCCCAGCCGTTGAGAAAATCGATCACCCGCGCGAGCCCGGCCGGCCCCATGACGAAATCGAACAGCGACACCTCCCCGCGCGGATAGTCGTTGATCCACTTCTTGGCATCGCGCATGCGGTACTTCCACTGGAAGAACTGGGATACCGCCACGTCCCTGGGATCCCGCACCAGAAGCACCACCCGCCGATCATAATAGTCGCGCTTGTCGTCGCGATGGCCGGTGAAATCCTTGAGGTAGTTGTCGTGGGTGAAGAAGATCCGCGGCACCCGCCCGCGGGCGAGATTGTGCATGCCGATCAGCGTGCGCGGGCTCAGCCCTCCCCGCAGCTGATAGTAGCGGGAGAGCAGGGTGCGCAGCCAGGTGCGGCCGCTCTTGCCGAAGGACACCACCACCGCATCGGCGCGCCGCAGCTGCAGATGGTCCTCGAGGCCGCGATGCCACCGTTCGGCGCGCTTGCGCCGCCCCTCGTCGAGAGGCCTGAGCACAAGGCGCAGGCCCTCGCGCTGAAGGCGC
>JALSGW010000253.1 GCA_026982585.1 Alphaproteobacteria bacterium
GGACGTGATCGTGGTGGACAGCGTCGCCGCCCTGGTCCCCAAGGCGGAACTCGAAGGGGAGATGGGCGACGCCCACATGGGCCTGCAGGCGCGGCTCATGAGCCAGGCGCTGCGCAAGCTGACCGCATCGATCGCCCGCTCCCGCACCCTCGTCATCTTCACCAACCAGATCCGCTCCAAGATCGGGGTGGTGTTCGGCAATCCCGAGACCACCACCGGCGGCAACGCCCTCAAGTTCTACGCATCGGTGCGGCTGGACGTGCGCCGGGTCGGGCAGATCAAGGACCGCGACCAGACCATCGGCAACCAGACCCGGGTCAAGGTGGTCAAGAACAAACTCGCCCCGCCCTTCCGCATGGTGGAGTTCGACATCATGTACGGGGAGGGCATCTCGAAAGTGGGCGAGCTCCTCGACCTCGGCGTCAAGGCCGGCATCATCGAGAAGTCGGGCTCCTGGTACGCTTATGATTCCCAACGCATCGGCCAGGGGCGGGAGAACGCCAAAGCGTTCTTGAAGGAACATCCCGAGATCGCCGAGGACATCGAGCGCCGCATCCGCGAACACGCAGGGGTGGCGCTGGCCGGCGGCGTCGACCTGCTCGACGAGGCGCCGGTTTTGGAGTGACAACCGCCGCACGCGACGGGCCAGGCATGCCGACCACCAACGACATCCGCAGCCTCTTCCTCGACTATTTCGCCCGGCACGACCACACGGTGGTGCCCTCGAGCTCGCTCGTGCCCCACAACGATCCCACCCTGCTGTTCACCAACGCCGGCATGGTGCAGTTCAAGAACGTCTTCACCGGGCTCGAGCGCCGTCCCTACCGGCGTGCGGTGACCGCCCAGAAATGCGTGCGCGCCGGCGGCAAGCACAACGATCTCGACAACGTCGGCTACACCGGGCGGCATCACACCTTCTTCGAGATGCTCGGCAACTTCTCCTTCGGCGACTATTTCAAGGACGTCGCCATCGAGCTCGCCTGGAGGCTGGTCACGCGCGAATTCGGCCTGCCCGAGGAGCGGCTCCTGGTCACCGTCTACGCCGAGGACGAGGAGGCCTTCGGGCTGTGGAAGCGGATCGCGGGCCTGCCGGAGTCCAAGATCATCCGCATCCCCACCATGGACAACTTCTGGATGATGGGGGACGTGGGCCCGTGCGGGCCGTGTTCGGAGATCTTCTACGACCACGGGCCGGAGGTGCCGGGCGGTCCGCCGGGCTCGGCGGAGGAGGACGGCGACCGGTTCATCGAGATCTGGAACCTGGTGTTCATGCAGTACGAGCAGCTCCCGGACGGACGCCGGGTGCCGCTGCCCAAGCCCTCCATCGACACCGGCATGGGCCTCGAGCGCATCGCGGCGGTGCTGCAGGGGGTGCACGACAACTACGAGATCGATCTCTTCCGCCGTCTCATCGACCGCAGCGTGGAGCTCACCGGCAAACCCTTCACGGGCCCCTGGCGTCCCTCGCACAAGGTGGTGGCGGACCATCTGCGGGCGGCCGCTTTCCTCCTCGCCGACGGGGTGATGCCGGCCAACGAGGGGCGCGGCTATGTGCTGCGGCGGATCATGCGACGCGGCATGCGGCATGCCCACCGGCTCGGCGCCGACGAACCGCTCTTCCACCGCCTGCTGCCGGTGCTGGTGGAAGAGATGGGCGCCGCCTATCCGGAGCTGCGCCGCGCCGAGGAGCTGGTGCGCGAGGTGCTGCGGCTGGAGGAGACCAACTTCCGCCGCACCCTCGAACGCGGGCTCCGGCTGCTCGAGGAGGAGCTCGCGCGGCTGCCCGAGGGTGCCGCCTTTCCCGGCGAGCTGGCCTTCAAGCTCTACGATACCTACGGCTTTCCCCTCGATCTCACCCAGGACATCCTGCGCGGCGAGGGCCGCGAGGTGGACCTCGAGGGGTTCGAGCGCGCCATGGCGCGCCAGCGGGAGGCGGCCCGGCGGGCCTGGAAGGGATCGGGTGCGCAGGCGGTGGAGCGGGTGTGGTTCGAGGTCCGCGAGCAGGCGGGTCCCACCGAGTTCCTCGGCTATGTGAGCGACCGGGCCCAGGCGCGGGTGCTGGCCCTGGTCGCGGACGGCCGGCAGGTGGAGCGGGTCGGCGCCGGCGCGCGGGTGGCGGTGGTGGTCAACCAGACCCCCTTCTACGGCGAATCCGGCGGCCAGATCGGCGATACCGGCTGGCTGCGGTCCGCTTCGGCGCGGCTGCGCGTCGAGGACACCCAAAAGCCCCTGCCCGACCTCCACGTCCACATCGGCGTGCTCGAGGAGGGGGAGCTCAAGCTCGGCGACGAGGTGGAGCTCGAGATCGACGCCGCCCGGCGCAGGGCGCTGCGGCGCGCGCATTCCGCCACCCATCTGCTCCACGCCGCGCTCAGGCGCCATCTGGGCAGCCACGTCGCCCAGAAGGGCTCGCTGGTGGCGCCGGATCGGCTGCGCTTCGATTTCTCCCACACCCGCCAGGTGAGCGACGAGGAGCTCGCCCGCATCGAGGACGAGGTCAACGCCATGATCCGCGCCAACGCCGAGGTGAGCGTGCGGGTGATGGCGCTCGACGAGGCGCTCGCGCTCGGCGCGGTGGCGCTGTTCGGCGAGAAGTACGGGGACGAGGTGCGGGTGGTGGCCATGGGCGAGAGCGAGGACGGCGGCCGCTACTCGGTGGAGCTGTGCGGCGGCACCCACGTGGCGCGCACCGGCGATATCGGCGTGTTCCGCATCGTCCAGGAATCCGCGGTGGCGGCCGGGGTGCGGCGGGTGGAAGCGCTGACCGGGGCGGCGGCGGTGGCCTGGATGCGCGATCGCGACCGGCTGCTGGAGGACATCGCAGCGACCCTCAAGGCGCCGGTCGCGGCGGCCCCGGACCGGCTGCGCCAGCTCCTCGAGGAGCGGCGCCGGCTGGAGCGGGATCTGGCCGAGCTCAAGAAACGGTTGGCCCTCGCCGGTGCTGCGGGCGGCCTCGATGTGGAGGAGGTGGCCGGCGTGCGCTTCCTCGGGCGGGTGCTCGAGGGGGTGTCGCCCAAGGAACTCCGCAGCGCCGCCGACGAACTGCTGTCCCGCATCGGCCGCGGGGTGGTGGTGCTGGTCGCCCGCAACGGCGGCAAGGCGGCGGTGGTGGCCGCGGTCGCCAAGGAGCTCAGCGATCGGGTCGACGCCCGGGATCTGGTGCGCGAGGCGGTGGAGGCGCTGGGCGGCAAGGGCGGCGGCGGCCGCGCGGATTTCGCCCAGGGCGGCGGCCCGCTCGGAGAGCGGGCGCAGGCCGCGATCGACGCCGCAAGGGCCCGCATCGGGTCCGAAACCGTGTCCTGACCGGTCGGGGAACGCGCCGCCTCCCGCCGGCTGCGGTCCCAGCACCCGCGGACGGCAAGGCGCCCTGTTGCGTCACCCCTCCCCTCGCCTGCGGGTAAGGGGAAATGTCGTCTGCGGAACGGTTTCGCGGCGCTCCCGGATGGCGTGTGGGGGCATTTTCTGTCATCTTTGCGACACGAACGGCCTGGGGAGCGGGCCATGGACGAGGATCGGGCTTCGCACGGCGCGCAGGAACGGGCGGGCGAGCCGGAGCTCATGCTGTTCGTGCTCGTCCCCCAGTTCTCGATGATCGCCTTCACGAGCGCTCTCGAGCCGCTGCGCATCGCCAACCGTATGGCCGGCCGCGAGCTCTACCGCTGGAAGCTGTTGTCCCTGGACGGGCGGCCGGTGCGGGCGAGCAACGGGGTGGCGGTGGAGGTCGATCTCCCCTACCAGGCGGTGGGGATCGACGTCACACCGACCCCGGTGGTGGTGGTGTGCAGCGGGCTCGGCGCGGAGCGCTTCGAGGACCGCGAGCTGTTCGCCTGGCTCAGGCGGCTCGACCGGCACGGTGCGGAGATCGGCGCCCTCTGCACCGGCGCCCACATCCTGGCGCGGGCCGGTCTGATCACCGATCACCGCTGCACCATCCACTGGGAGAATCTGCCCGGCTTCATCGAGGCCTTTCCCGACGTGGACGTGGCTGCCGACCTCTTCGAGTTCGACCGCAACCGCTTCACCTGCTCCGGCGGCACCGCCGCCCTCGACATGATGCTCTATCGCATCGCCCGCACCCACGGCGAGCGCCTCGCCGCCAAGGTCTCGGAGCAATGCCTGATCGACCGCATCCGCGGGCCGCACGACCGCCAGCGCATGCCGATTCGCCTGCGGGCCGGGGTGCATCACCCGAAGCTGCTCGCGGCCATCGAGCTCATGGAGGCCAATGTGGAAGAGCCCTTGTCCCAGGAGATGCTGGCGCGCTATGTGGGTCTGTCGCGCCGCCAGCTGGAGCGGCTGTTCCGCAAACATCTCGGCCGCACCCCGGCCCAGTACTATCTCGAGCTGCGGCTCGAGCGGGCGCGTCACCTGCTCTACCAGACCGATCTGCCGATCATGGACATCGCCTGCGCCTGCGGCTTCGTCTCGGCGTCCCATTTCTCCACCTGCTATCGGGCGATGTACGGGCGCACCCCCCGCGAGGAGCGGATGCAGGCCGCCTGAGGGGCGCTTGCCAGTGCTGGCCGCCGCGGGCATGTAGGTCCGGGCGATCGCCCGTTGTGCGGCGCGACGGCGATGAGGGTGGCTCATGGCAGGGGTGATCCGCGTGCGCGGCGCGCGCGAACACAATCTCCGCTCGATCGACGTGGACCTTCCGCGCGAGCGGCTCGTGGTGATCACCGGCCTTTCCGGGTCCGGAAAGAGCTCGCTCGCCTTCGACACCATCTACGCCGAAGGCCAACGCCGCTACGTCGAGAGCCTGTCCGCCTACGCCCGCCAGTTCCTCCAACTGATGCAGAAGCCGGATGTGGACCGCATCGAGGGGCTGTCGCCCGCGATCGCCATCGAACAGAAGACCACCTCCAAAAATCCCCGCTCCACCGTCGGCACCGTCACCGAGATCTACGACTACATGCGGCTGTTGTGGGCGCGGGTGGGGGTGCCGCACTCCCCGGCCACCGGGCTGCCGATCGAGGCGCAGACCGTCTCGCAGATGGTGGACCGCATCCTGGCCCTGCCCCAGGGGCGGCGGCTGTACCTGCTTGCGCCGGTGGTGCGGGGCCGCAAGGGGGAATACCGCCGGGAACTGCAGGAGCTGTTGCGGCGGGGATTCCTGCGGGTCAAGGTGGACGGCCGCTTCTACGAGCTCGAGGAGGTGCCGGTCCTCGACAAAAAGCGCAAGCACGACATCGAGGTGGTGGTGGACCGGCTGGTGCTGGAGGACAGCACCAGCCTGCGCCAGCGGCTTGCGGATTCCCTCGAGCTGGCGCTGGAGCTGGCGGACGGGGTGGTGGTGGCGGAGGATGCGGATTCCGGCGAGCGGCTGTTGTTGTCGGCGAAGTTCGCTTGTCCGGTGTCGGGCTTCACCCTGCCGGAGATCGAGCCGCGGCTGTTTTCCTTCAACAGCCCCTATGGAGCCTGTCCGAGCTGCGACGGACTCGGGCGCAAGCTGATCGTGGATCCGGAGCTTTTGGTGCCGGATCCCGACAAGAGCATCGAGGAAGGGGCGGTGGAGCCCTGGGCCAACAGCGGCATGCCCTACTGGAGCCAGCTGCTCACCGCCGTCTGCCGGCATTTCGGCGCCGATCCCGCCACCCCCTGGCGCCGGCTTCCCGAGCGGGTGCGAAAGGCCATCCTCTACGGCAGCGCCGAGCCCATCCGGGTCCGCTTCACGGATGGCGGCCGCAGCTTCACCCTCAACAAACCCTTCGAAGGGCTCGTGCCCTATCTCGAACGCCGGCTCAGACAGACCGACGGCGGCTGGCTGCGGGACGAGATCCTGCGCTACATGCGGGCGCGGCCCTGCGAGGCGTGCCGGGGCTACCGGCTCAAGCCCGAGGCCCTGTGCGTGAAGATCGACGGCCGCCACATCGGCGAGGTCTGTGAACTGTCGGTGCGGGAGGCCCAGGCGTGGTTCCGGCGCCTTCCCGAGCGGCTGACCGCCAAACAGCGGGACATCGCCGCCCGGGTGCTCAAGGAGATCCAGGACCGGCTCGGTTTCCTGGTGGATGTGGGCCTCGCCTATCTCACCCTGGCCCGGGACTCGGCCACCCTCTCAGGCGGCGAGAGCCAGCGCATCCGTCTCGCCTCCCAGATCGGCTCCGGGCTCACCGGGGTGTTGTACGTGCTCGACGAGCCCTCGATCGGGCTCCATCCCCGCGATCACGCCCGCCTGCTCGACACCCTCTTGCGGCTGCGCGATCTGGGCAACACGGTGATCGTGGTGGAGCACGACGAGGACACCATCCGCAGCGCCGATCACGTGGTCGACATGGGACCCGGCGCCGGGGTGGCGGGCGGTCGGGTGGTGGCCCAGGGAAGCCCGGAGGAGATCGCCGCCCATCCCGAGAGTCTCACCGGCGCCTATCTTTCCGGACGCCGCAGCATTCCCCTGCCCAAAAGGCGACGTCCGGCGCGCGGCGCGCGGCTGGTGCTCAAGGGATGCCGCGCCCACAACCTCAAGGGCATCGACGTGGCGATCCCGCTCGGCTGCTTCGTCTGCGTGACCGGGGTCTCGGGGTCGGGCAAGAGCACGCTGGTGGTGGACACGCTGTACCCGGCCCTGGCCCGGCGGCTCTACGGCGCGCGACTGGAGGCGGGCGCCCACGAGGCGCTGTTGGGCGCCGAGGCGATCGACAAGGTGGTGGACATCGACCAGTCGCCGATCGGCCGCACGCCCCGCTCCAACCCCGCCACCTACACCGGCGCCTTCACCCCGATCCGGGCCTGGTTCGCCGGTCTGCCCGAGGCGCGGGCGCGCGGATATCGGCCCGGGCGTTTCTCCTTCAACGTCAAGGGCGGCCGCTGCGAGGCCTGCCAGGGGGACGGGGTGATCAAGATCGAGATGCACTTCCTGCCGGACGTCTACGTCACCTGCGACCAGTGCCAGGGCCGCCGCTTCAACCGCGAGACCCTGGAGGTGCGCTGGAAGGGGCGGTCGATCGCCGACGTGCTGGCGATGACCGTGGACGAGGCGGCGGAGCTGTTCGCTTCGGTGCCGGCGGTGCGCAACCGGCTCGAGGTGTTGCGGCGGGTCGGACTGGGCTACATCGCCCTCGGCCAGCCGGCCACCACCCTCTCGGGAGGCGAGGCGCAACGGGTGAAGCTCGCCCGCGAGCTCGCGCGCCGGGCGACCGGCCGCACCCTCTACATCCTCGATGAGCCCACCACCGGCCTGCACTACGCGGACGTGGAACAGCTGCTCGAAGTGCTCCACGCGCTGGTCGATCAGGGCAACACGGTGGTGGTGATCGAGCATCACCTCGAGGTCATCAAGACCGCGGACTGGATCATCGACCTCGGCCCGGAAGGCGGCGACGGCGGCGGCCGCATCGTGGTGGAGGGCCCGCCGGAGGTTGTGGCCCGCCATCCGACCAGTCATACCGGTCGCCATTTGCGCGCACTGTTGGAGCGTCACCGGACGCGCCCGCCCCAGACCGAACCGGTCTGAGAGGGGCTTGGCGTTGGGACTTCAACCGGGGAGCCGGGGCATGAGGGGGGATGAGGCCAAACTGATCCGGCTCGAGCGCGCGCTCGGCCGCGACATCGTCAGCGTCGATGTGCCCGAGCCCTACTGGAACGACTGGGCCGGCCTGTCGCCGGTCGTACCCCGAGCACTCGTGCGTCCCCGCACCCCGCAAGAGGTGGCGGAAACCCTGAGGATCTGCAACGAGCTCGCCCTCGGAGTGACACCGCAGGGCGGTCGCACCGGGCTTGCCGCGGGCGCGCGGCCGTCGCCGGGATCGGTGGTGCTGTCGCTGGAGCGGCTCGCCGGGGTGGAGGAGGTGGACGCCGCCGCGGCGGTGATGCGGGTGCGGGCCGGCACGGTGCTGGCCCATGCCCAGCAGGCGGCCCTGGAGGCGGGGTTGTTGTTGCCGCTCGATCTGGGTGCGCGCGGCTCCTGTCAGATCGGCGGCAATCTGGCCACCAACGCCGGCGGCAACAAGGTGATCCGCTTCGGCATGGCCCGGGAGATGGTGCTCGGGCTGGAGGTCGCCCTCGCCGACGGCACGCTGCTCTCCAACCTCACCACCTTCCTCAAGAACAACGCCGGCTTCGACCTCAAGCAGCTGTTCATCGGCTCGGAGGGCACGCTCGGCATTATCACCCGGGCGAGCCTGCGGCTTCAGCCCGCGCCCTCCACCCGTTCGGCCGCCTTCCTGGCGGTCTCGGGATTCGACGCGGTGCTGGAGGTGCTCAGGCGCGCGCGCCGCCATCTCGCGGGCCTGCTCTCCGCCTTCGAGGTCATGTGGCCGGAGTTCTACGAACTGTTTACGGGAGAGCTCCCCCACCTGCGCAGGCCGCTTCGCCCCGGCCTCGGGCTCTACCTGCTGGTGGAGGCGCAGGGGTTCGAGGCGGAGGCGGATGAGGCCCGCTTGCTCGACCTCCTGGAGCGCTTGCATCGGGAGGGGCTTGTGGTCGATGGCGCGGTCGCGACCTCGGAGCGGGAGGTGGAGGAATTCTGGGCGGTGCGCGATGCGGTCGCGGAGATCCCGCGGCTGTTCGGCCGTCACCTCAACTTCGACCTGGGCCTCGACCTGCGCCGCATGCACACCTTCGCCGCCGACTGCCGCAGGGAGCTCGGGGCCCGTTTCCCCTCCCTGCGCGCCATCGTCTTCGGCCACATCGGCGACGGCAACCTCCATCTGGTCACCGATCTCCCGGGCGGCATCGAGCCGCAGGCGGTGGAGGAGATCGTCTACGCCACCGTGCGCGCCCACGGCGGCAGCATCTCCGCCGAACACGGCATCGGCACCATCAAGAAACCCTATCTCGGCCTGGTGCGCAGCCCGGAGGAGATCGCCGCCATGCGGCGCCTCAAGCAGGCCCTCGATCCGCGCGGCATCCTCAATCCCGGCAAGGTGCTCGATCCCTGAGCGCAGTGCGGTCGCGATCGCGCGCGGATGGAAGACGTCCCGGGTCGAAGCCCTTGCGCCGGCGCGGGCGATGGCCCAGTGTGAGGGGGCGAGGCGGGGAGCTGGAACGGCATGGAGCGGCTGCGGCTCGGGATCAACATCGACCATGTGGCCACCCTGCGCAACGCCCGGGGCGGCAGCCATCCGGATCCGTTGCGGGCGGCCCGGCTGATCCGGCAGGCCGGCGGCGATCTGGTCACCGTCCATCTGCGGGAGGACCGGCGGCACATCACCGACCGGGACGTGGAGCGGATCAAGGCCGAGATCGACCTGCCGCTCAATCTCGAACTCGCCGCCACCGGGGAGATGTACGCCATCGCGCGCCGGGTGCGGCCCCAGGACTGCTGTATCGTGCCCGAACGGCGGGAGGAGCGGACCACGGAGCGGGGGCTCGACGTGGTGCGCCAGGAGGAGAGCCTTCGGGCCTTCGTCGGCGGGCTTCGGGAGGCCGGCATCCGGGTGGCCCTGTTCGTCGATCCGGACCCGGCGCAGCTGGAGGCGGCGGCACGGGTGGGCGCGCCGTGCGTGGAGCTGCACACCGGCACCTACGCCGAGGCCGAGGGTGCCGAGCGGGATGCGGAGCTCGCCCGTCTCGCCCGGGCCGCTCGGCTGTGCCGGGAACTCGGGCTCGAATGCCACGCCGGACACGGATTGACCTACGACAACGTCGGGCCGGTTGCGGCCCTGCCGGAGGTGGTGGAACTCAATATCGGCCACTTCCTGATCGGCGAAGCCTTGTTCCGCGGGTTCGTCGAGGCGGTGGCCGAGATGCGGCGGCTGATGGACGAGGCCCGGGGCCGATGATCGTCGGCATCGGCGTGGACATCGTCGACATCCGGCGCATCGAGCGCACGCTTGCGCGTTTCGGCGATCGGTTCGTCCGGCGGGTGTTCACGGAGGCGGAGCGGGCCCGCGCCGAGGCGCGCCGCCGGCGCGCGGAGACCTACGCCAAACGCTTCGCCGCCAAGGAGGCCTGTGCCAAGGCGCTCGGCACCGGCTTCCGGCGCGGGGTCTATTTCCGGGACATCGAAGTGGTCAATCTCCCCTCCGGCAAACCCGTGCTGCGGCTCCACGGCGGCGCGTTGCGACGGTTGCGGGCGCTGCTCCCCGAGGGCACACGGGCCCAGGTCGAGCTCACCCTGACCGACGAATACCCGCTCGCCCAGGCGATGGTGCTGATCGCAACCCGCCCCGAAACCCACAGCGAGCGGCGCTGAGCGGCCCACACCTTCGAGCGCGCTTTCCCGCATCGCCCGCACCCGAAGCACACAAGACCGACGCTCCCCCGGAGCGACATCCCGAAGAGCGGCCTGCGCCCGACACCGGCTCCAGGCCCTGTCGATGCGACAGGCCGGAGCCTGTATGCAATCCGCGCCGCACTGCCGGATGTGCGCGACGACCATCGCTTTCGCCCCTTGAGCCGTTTGCCGAAGCGGCGGTGCCGGCCACCGCATCTGCGGGCCGCAGCCGCCAGGCCCGCACACGAGCCGGCTTTCAGGGCGCGCATTCGCTAGGGCTCGCTTCATCCGGCACCGTCATACCCTGCCGGACTGCGCCGGTGCAGCTCAGCTTCCCGGCGGCGCTGTGGCGTTCTCGCCAGGCGCGCTGCCGAGCGCCGCCCGCAGGGGCGGAACATAAGCCTCGATCTGCCGGATCACCGCCTCCGGCGGTCCGGCAAAGGAAGGCCTCGGGCGGGCGAGCTCGATCAGGGCGATGAGGTCCGGATCCGAGATCCGCGGCCGACCGGCTTGCACGAGCGCCTCGAAGGCGGCCGCATCCCCCGCCCGGAGCAGCCCTGCGAGCGCGGCGAGGAAGGCGCGCAGCCGTCCTCCGCCGAGCGGCTGGTCGGATGCCTCGAGCTCCCGAGCCAGGCGCAGGGCCGCATCGCGCAGCAGCTCCGGTTCGCCGCTCATCCACGCCGCCTCGAGCAGCAGCGGCAGCAGCTCGGGCCCGTCCTCGGATGCGAGGCCGGCGAGCGCTTCGCGCGGGCGTCCGGCCGCGAGGTAGAGCTCCGCCTCGAGCGCCCGCGGCCAGGGAGGATCGCGAACGAGAGCACGGGCTCGGGCCAGTGTGGCGAGCGCGCGCTTTGGATCCTCCTCCACCTCGGCCCGGGCGAGCAACATGAGCCTGCGCGCCTCCAGCATCGGATCCTGCCCCAGCGTCCCCACCTCCAACAGCAGCGATCGGGCGGCGGGTGCGAGACCGGCGGCGATCAGATCCTCGGCCAGGCGCAGATAGGCCTCCTCCCGCCCTTGGAGGGAGGGGGCGAACTCGGGATAGCGGCGGTAGAGGGCGAAGGCCTCGACCGGGGTGAGACCGAGCTCCCGGCGCCCGGCCAACGCCCGCTCGAGGGTCTCGCGCATGCGGGCCGAGAGCCGGGTTCGGATGGGGTCGTCGGGAAAGCGGGCGAGGACGTCGGACCAGCGGGCCAATGCCTCCGCCACCCGACCGGTCTGCGCCTCCGCTTCGCCGAGCGCGGCGAGCATCGACGGTTCCCAGGGGTGTCCCCGCCACAACGGGCGCTGCTCCTCAAGACGGGCGCGCACCGCCTCGGGATCGAGCGCGCCTGCGTCGCGGGCCAGCTGGATCCGGGCGTAGGCCGCCCGCACCGCCGTGAACCAGTCGGCGTTTTGCACCAGATCGGCGAGGATCCCGGCCGCCTCCTCGCCGCCGCCGTCGCGGGCCACGGCGAGCGCCTCCAGGAACCGCAGCCGGTCGCGCTGGAAGCGGGCCAGCGGCCAGCGCCCGGCCCGATCGAGCCAGACGTAGGCGCGATCGATCTGCCCCGCCTGCAGGGCGGCCAGGATCAGTTTGGGCGCGAGCCGCACCTGGAGCGGCAGGGGATAGGAGCCGAGCTGCCGGTGGGCCGGATCGAGATCCGCGGCGGCGCGATCCCACTGCCGCCGCTCGGCGGCCACGATCAGCCGCCACAGCGCCCATTCCTCCCCGGACAGCCGCTCCAGGTCGATCTCCTCGCCCCCTCCGAGCGCCGCACCGGCGAGGGCGAGATCCCGAAGCCGCTCGCCCATCTCGCCGCCGAGCGCCGCCCGCTCCTCGGGACCGAGGGCATCCAGCTGGATGCGCACCTCGCGGCCCAGGGCCTCGGCCAGCAGCAGCCGCGCGAGCTCGAGCCGCAGCGCCCCCCGCCGCTCGGGACGCTCCGCCTCCGCCAGCAGTCGCCGGAGACGTTGCGCAAGCCGCAGACGGTCCTCCGGGGTGAGGTCCGCGAGCTCCTGCAGACCCAGACGGCTCGTCCAGGGCGGCATGTCCGCGATCGGCGCCGCAACCGTAGCAGCCGGCTCCGCGTCCCCGCCCTCCTCATCCCGCTCGGGATCCCGCGCCGCCGCCCGTTCTTGCGAAGGCGACGGGCCACCCTCCGCGCGCTCCTCGGAAGGAGGCGGAACGACCGTTTCCCCGGGGACCTCCACCCGGTCGGGTTGCTCCGCCTGCTCGGCAGGCGGCACAGGAACCGCATCGGCCCGCTCGGAGGGCTCCGGCAAGGGGTCCGAAGCCGCCTGCGCCACGGCGGGCTCCGGCTGCGCCGGAGCGCCGCCGGGAGCCTCGGTGAGGAGGCTCCGGCGCAACGCCTGCGAGAGCCGCAGCCCGCCCGTGCGCTCCACCACCAGTTCCCGCCCCGCCCGGCGCACCCGAACGAGATCGCTGCGCGGCCGGACCACCGCTCCCTGAAGGCTTGGCGGCACGGCCACATCCACCGTGGTCAGCCCGGATGGCCGGCCGCGGCCCGCCTCGAGGGTCGCCCCCACCCACAGCCGTTCCCCGCTCGCCCGGTCGGTGATCCGCACCAGCGCATCGATCGGCGCGAGGACCAGCGCACCGTCGCGGATCCGAAGGTCGAGCGGTGTTGCCTGGCCGCCTGGCGGGTCTCCGAACTGCACGTACCACAGGTTGCCGCGGCGCCGGACGGCCGCGGCGAGTCCCTCGGCGAGCTCGAATTCCAACACCGTCGCCTCCCGCTGGCGCCCGCCCCGGAGCCGCCGCACCGCCGCTCTGGCCTGATCGCGCAGGCTCCCGCGGTCGATCACCAGATCCGGGCTCGATGCGGCGAACACCAGCACCAGCCTCTGTCCCCGCCGGTAGAGGGCCGCCGGCACCGGCCGGTCCCAGGCGAAGACCAGGCGCACCGCATCCTCGCGCATCTCCGCCCACACCCGCAGCCGTCCCGAACCGGATGCGGCGGCCTCGGCGAGCGGCTCCTCTGTCGGCGGCGGCGCCCCGCTGTTCGCCGCTTCGGCCGCAGGCTTTCGAGGCGCCGCATGCCCCGACGCCGGCTCCGCCCGGGAGGCCGTCGGTGCCGGCGGCACCGATGCCGGCTGCGCAGCCGCGCGCTCCCGCAGATCCACCACCAGCCGATCGGGCGGCAACGCGAACAACCGGCCCTCTGCACGCGGGTGCACCAGCCTCAGCACGCCATCGGCTCTGGCCTCCACCTCGGCGACAAGCGAAAGCCGCCGCAGGCGCGCCACCGGACCGGCACCAAGCGGGGCCGGAAGCCGCAAGAGGGTCGCACCCTTCCCCGATTCACCGCGCGCACGGGCCGCCAGTCCGGGGGCCTCGAACACCAGCCGCAGGAAGTCCGGATGGCGGCCGATGCGCAGCTCCAGAGGCTGGTCTTTGCCGGCGGTCTCGGGCGCAGCCGCAACGGGCGGGAGCGCGGCGAGGAGCCCTAGGAGGAGACCGGCGAGGAGCAGCGGCGTTGTGCGCGGCATCATGGCAGGCGGTACCAGAGCTCCGGCGCCGAATCGGGTCCGGCACGGGGGTCGAACAGCACCGCCGGGCGCCTTCCGAGCCAGCCAGCCACCCGATCCGCCACATCCGTCAACGGTGCCCAGGAAGCGGGCTCCAGCGCCGGCGCGCCCGCCAGCACCAGGACCAGATCGCCGTCCCCGGCGGCGATGCGGCGCAGGCGGCGGGCGAGATCGCGCCGGATCCCGCGGCACAGCGTCTCTTCCGCGAGCAGCTCCCGGGTCAGGACCAGCCGCACCGCCGTCTCCACCGCACGGACGGCGGGCCGGCAGCGGGGCGGGAGGTCTTCCACCGCCAGGCTCAGGGTGCGGGCGAGACGGACGGCCTCCTCCTCCGGTGCCGGAGCCGGCTCCGGCAGCGGCGGGGCGCGCAGGGCAGCTGGATCCGGCGGAGCGCCGTCCAGCGGCAACACGCCCAAATAAGCGGCGACCAGCCGTGCGAGCCGGTCGCGGTCGATTTCCGCCATCGACAGATAGAGCACGAAAAAGGCCAGCACCAGGGCCGCGAGATCGGCGAAGGTGACGAGCCAACCTCCCCTAGGGCGCACCATCGCCAGCAACCCCCGCAGCCGGGCCCCGCGCTCCGGGCCACAACATCACGCGCCATCGCCGAACCCGGCCGTCTCCCACGCCCAACAGAACGGCATCCTCAGGTGCGCCCAGGGCGACGAGCCGGGCGCGCAGCCGGCCGAGCCGTTCGAGCCGAGCCCCGCCCAGGGTCTCGGGAGGGACCGGAGGCGGCGCCAACACCGCGATCCGCATCCCCTCCTCGCGCGCCGCCCGGGCGAAGCGGGAGAGAAGCACCCAGCGGGCGCGGGGAATGCGGCCGTCCCGGTCGAACAGGCGATCCTCATCGAGACGGAGTTCCGATCCGCCCTCCCCGCGTCCCTTGAGAAGCGGCGGTCGCTCCTCGCGCCTCGGGTCGGGCAGTGCCGGCGTGTCCAGGCCGGCCGCCTGCGGGTCGCCTACCCGCTCCCGCTCCAACGGCAGGCCCAGGGCGCCGCCGCCGAAGCGTTCC
>JALSGW010000254.1 GCA_026982585.1 Alphaproteobacteria bacterium
GTTGCGCGTGCCGGAGGCGGGCAGGGGGGCCGTCCGGCCCCTTTGTGCTGTCGCGGGGAGGTGGGCTCGTCCGGAGGAAGGCACCGATGCAGAGCGAGGTCCAGGCGCTCGAGGCGGAGCTGCTCGCGCTCATCGAGAAGGCCGCCGACCTCGGTGAGCTGGAGGCGGTCCGGGTGCGGGCGCTCGGCCGGCGCGGCCGGGTCACCGAACTCGCCAAGGGCGTGGGGCGCTTGCCCCCGGAGGCGCGGCCGGAGGCGGGCCGGGCGGTGAACGCCCTCAAAGGGCGGATCGAGGAGGCGCTCCTCCGGCGACGCGCGGAACTCGCCGCAAAGGAGCAAGAGCGCCGGCTCGCCCAGGAGACCATCGATATCACCCTGCCTCCCAAAGAGCGGCCTTCGGGGCGCATCCACCCGGTCAGCCAGGTGATCGAGGAGATCACCGCCATTTTCGCCGACATGGGCTTCGAGGTGGCCGAGGGCCCCGACGTCGAGGACGACGAGCACAATTTCGCCGCCCTCAACATCCCGCCCGAACATCCCTCGCGCCAGATGCAGGAGACCTTCTTCCTGTGCGCCGAGGACGAGGCCGGCACCCCGTACCTGCTCCGCACCCACACGAGCCCGGTGCAGATCCGCACCATGGAGGCGGGGCGCCCGCCCTTCCGCATCATCGCCCCGGGCCGGGTCTACCGGCGCGACTACGACATGACCCACACGCCCATGTTCCATCAGATCGAGGGGCTTTTGGTCGATCGCCGCACCCACATGGGCCATCTCAAGGGCTGTCTCGTGGACTTCATCCGCGCCTTCTTCGAGCGGGACGACATTCCGGTGCGTTTCCGGCCCAGCTACTTCCCCTTCACCGAGCCCTCGGCGGAGATGGACGTGGGGTGCGAGCGCCGCCAGGGACAGCTGGTGGTGGGCGGCGGCAAGGACTGGCTCGAGATCCTGGGCTGCGGCATGGTCCATCCCAAGGTGCTGGCGGGCGTGGGCCTGGACCCCGAGGTGTGGCAGGGATTCGCCTTCGGGCTCGGCATCGACAGGCTGGCGATGCTCAAATACGGGATCGCCGATCTGCGTACCTTTTTCGAAGGTGATCTGCGCTGGCTCACCCACTACGGCTTTTCGCCGTTGGACGTGCCCACCCTGTTCGGCGGACTGTCGCGATGAAATTCACGCTGCCCTGGCTCAAGGAGCATCTCGCCTCCGAGGCGGGGGCCGAGGCGATCGCGGAACGGCTGACCGACCTCGGCCTCGAGGTGGAGGAGGTGGCGGATCCGGCGCAGAGCCTGGCCGGCTTCACGGTGGCGCGGGTGCGTGAGGTGCAACGCCATCCCAGGGCCGACCGGCTCTGGCTGTGCCAGGTGGAGACCCGCTCCGGGCTCGTGCAGGTGGTGTGCGGCGCGCACAATGTGCGGCCGGGCATGCTCGCCATCTTCGGCCGCGAAGGGGTGCGGGTGCCGGGCACCGGCCAGCTGCTCAAACGCGCCACCATTCGCGGGGTGGAAAGCCGGGGCATGCTGATGTCGGAGATGGAGCTCGCCCTCGGCGACGACCACGACGGCATCATCGAGGTGCGGGGCGAGGTGGAGGTGGGGGCGCCGGCAGCCGAGGCGCTCGGCCTCGAGGGGCCGGTGTTCGACCTGGCCATCACCCCCAACCGCGGCGATTGCCTCGGCGTGCTCGGCATCGCCCGGGAGCTGCAGGCGGGCGGCCTCGGTCGCCTGACCCCGCGTCCGCTTTCGCCGGTGCCCTCCCGCGGCGCGCCCGGACCGGCCATCCACCTGCGCTTTCCCGCCGGGCGCGAAGGGGCGTGTCCCGCCTTTCTGGGGCGCATCATCCGCGGCGTGCGCAACGGGCCGAGCCCCGCCTGGCTGCAGCGGCGGCTTAGGGCGATCGGCCTGAGGCCGATCTCGGCGCTCGTGGATATCACCAATTTCGTCATGTACGATCTCGGCCGGCCGCTGCACGTCTACGATGCCGACAGATTGCAGGGCGATCTGGTGCTGCGCTTCGCCGAGCGGGGCGAGCGGCTGCGGGCGCTTGACGGCGAGGAGTACGTGCTGGACGAGGAGACGGTGGTGATCGCCGACGCCCGCGGCCCGGTGGCCTTGGGCGGTATTATGGGCGGCGAGGAGACCGGCGTCGACGGGTCCACCACCAACGTGCTTTTGGAGGCGGC
>JALSGW010000255.1 GCA_026982585.1 Alphaproteobacteria bacterium
CCGAAGGCGCGTGATCCAGCTGTTGCGGGCGGATGGCATCGAGGTGCGGGAAGTGGCCGTCACCCGCGAGGACGTGTTGGCCGCGGACGAGCTCTTCTCGACCGGCAACTACGGCAAGGTGCTGCCGATCACCCAGATCGAGGAGCGCGAGCTGCAGCCGGGGCCGATCTTCCGCCGCGCACGGGAGCTCTATTGGGATTTCGCCCACAGCCAGAGGCTGCCCTGACCGCGGCGTTCATTGGCGCGAAGAGGGGCCGGCTGTTGCGGTGGGCTGCCCCGGCTGGCGGCTTGTGGCGGTGGCGAACACCGCGGGCAGGGTGGCGATGGCGAGCAGGGCCACCAGCCACATCAGCTGGGCGGGGCGGCCGTAGTCCAGCACCAGGCCGAAGAGCGGCGGGGCTGCGAGGCCGGCGATGTTGAAGCCGGTGGTGACGAAGCCGAACACCTTGCCCATGGCGCCTGGCGGGGTGATGCTGCGCACCAGCATGTCGCGGGAGGGTGCGACCACGCCGGTTGCGAACCCCGCGAGCGCGAACAGGGGCACGAGCGCGAGGAGGGGAAGGCGGAACTCCGCCACCAGCACCGCCACCGCCGCCACCAGGGCGAGGCAGAGCGCCACCACCCGTTCGTGGCGCGGCATGCGGTCGGCGATCATGCCGCCCGCCAATACCCCGAGCGCTCCCATGACCAGGAAGGCGGTAAGCGGCGCGTTCGCGGCCGCAAGCGCGAAGCCGTAGGCGCTCTCGAGGAAGGCCACGGTGAAGTTGTTGAAACCCCCGTGGGCGGTGGCGTAGAAGGTCACGAACAAGAGGCTCAGCAGCACCGGACGGCTTAGGAGCAGGGACAGGTCCCGGCGCAGCCCGCCTTCGCCCTTGACGGTGCTCGGGTGGGGCGGCACGTGCAGCTCGCGGCGCCAGAGGAACATCAAGAGGGCGACCAGCAGACCCGCGAGACCGGTGATCACCAGCGCGGCCCGCCAACCCAGCGCGGCGGCGAGCGCCACCAGCACCGGCGGAGCGGCGGCGAAGCCGGCATAGCCGCCGAAGGTGTGGAAGGAGAACGCCCGGCCCATGCGCTTCGGCGTCACCCGGGCGTTGAGGATGGCGTAGTCGGCCGGATGGTAGACGGCGTTGCCGAGACCGCCCAGGGCGCAGAACAGCAAGAGCGCGGCGTAGCTGGGAAACAGGCCGATGCCGAGGGTGGAAAGCGCGAACAGCGCCTGGCCGGCGATGAGAATGGCGGCCGGTCCGTAACGGTCCACCACCACCCCGATCGGGGCCTGGGTGAGCATGGTGACGAGGTTGAGCAGCGCAAGCGCGATGCCGAGCTCGGTGTAGCCGACACCGAGCGCCTCGGCGAGGACGGGAAAGAGGGGCGGCAGCACGATGATGTAGAAATGGGCGAAGAAGTGGCCGAGGGTGATGAGGCCGATCACCAGATGATCCCGCTCGGGGCTTCCCCCTCGCCGGGCTCCGAGACCGCGCATCCGTAGGCTCCCCGACGTCGGATTCCGGGCGGTTTGCTCCTCCTCCCTTTCCTTCCGCGCCCCTTTCCGGCAGGCTGCACCCGGCTTTCGTGCAGCGAGGAGGGCGGGTCAGCGAGGATCAGGGGCGGAATGCCGGGAGGAGTGGTTGCCGCCGGTCCGGCAACCTATCTCCCGCTGCGCATCGGGACAACCACCAGCGACGGATCGGTCCATTCCATGGCATTGAAGACACCGGAGTCCATCGACGAGGTCGAGGCGTGGCTGAGGCAGGGCGACTATGTGGCCGACCGGCCGCTCGCCACCGCCGTGTTCCTGGCCCTCAGGCTCGAGCGGCCGCTGTTCCTGGAAGGGGAGGCGGGGGTCGGCAAGACCGAGGTCGCCAAAGTGCTCGCACATGTGCTCGGCCGGCGCCTGATCCGGCTCCAGTGCTACGAAGGTCTGGATGTCGCCTCGGCGCTCTACGAATGGAACTATGCCCGCCAGATGCTGGAGATCCGCCTCGCCGAGGCGGCGGGGGAGACCGATCGGGAGGTGCTCGGGCGGGACATCTTCGATCCCCGCTTCCTCATTCGCCGGCCGCTGCTGCTCGCCCTCGAACCCCATGCCGAGGGGCCGCCGGTGCTTCTCATCGACGAGCTGGATCGCACCGACGAACCGTTCGAGGCCTTCCTCCTCGAGGTCCTCTCGGACTTCCAGGTCACCATCCCCGAGATCGGCACCGTCCGCGCCGAGCGGCCGCCCGTGGTGGTGATCACCTCCAACCGGACCCGGGAGGTGCACGACGCCCTCAAACGGCGCTGCTTCTATCATTGGATCGACTATCCGACCCCCGAGCGGGAGCTGGAGATCGTGCGCCTGCGGGTGCCCGGGGTGGAGGAGCGGCTTGCGCGGCAGATCGTGGCCTTCGTCCAGCAGCTGCGCACATGTGATCTGTTCAAGCTGCCCGGGGTTGCCGAAACCCTGGATTGGGCGCGGGCGCTCACGACGCTGGACGTGCTGGAGATCACGCCGGAGGTGGTGCACGACACCCTGGGCACGCTGCTCAAGTACCAGGACGACATCCTCAAGATCCGCGGTTCGGAAGCGGCGAGAATCCTCGAGGAGGTGCGCGCCAAGCTGCGCTCTGAGGCCGTGTCATGAACGAGCAAGCGCCGCTGTTCGCGAGCAACGGTCGGTTCGCCCGCAACATCCTCCATTTTGCGCGGGCGCTGCGGGCGGCGGGCTTGCCGGTCGGACCCGCACGGGTGGTCGAGGCTCTGCGCGCGGTGGAGGCGGTGGGGGTGCGTTCGCGCCAGGATCTCTACTGGACGCTGTTTGCGGTGTTCGTCAATCGCCAGGACCAGCGCGAGATCTTCGACCAGTGCTTCCATATCTTCTGGCGCGATCCCAAGATCCTCGAGCGGCTCATGCGGCTCCTGCTGCCCGAGCTCGCTCCCGATCTGCAACCCCAGCCCGAGGAAAGGGCTCTGCGCCGGGTCGCCGAGGCCTTCGCCGGTCCCAGAGGACGTGGAACGGACGCCGGGGAGGAGGCACGGCCGCCTGAGGTCGAGCGTGACGCCTGGATGACCTGGTCGGACCGGGAGCAGCTCCGCAAGAAGGACTTCGAGCAGATGACGGCGGAGGAGCTGGCGCTCGCCCGGCGGGAGATCGAACGACTCGCCCTGATGTTGTTCGCCGTTCCCACCCGCCGCTTCGCACCCCATCCGCGCGGGAGCCGCATCGACCTGCGGCGGAGCCTCAGACGTTCGCTTCGGGGAGGTGCTGCGGCCATCGAACTGGTGCGCCGGGGTCCGGTGGTGCAGCCGCCGCCGCTGGTGGTGCTGTGCGACATCTCCGGCTCCATGGGGCGCTATTCGCGCATGCTGCTCCTGTTTCTGCACACCCTCACCGGCTGTCGCGAGCGCGTGCACAGCTTCGTGTTCGGAACCCGCCTTACCAACATCACCCGTTATCTCCGCAAGCGGGACGTGGACGCCGCCCTGGAGCGGGTCGGAGAGGTGGTGCAGGACTGGGGCGGCGGCACCCGGATCGGCCGCTGTCTGCGGCAGTTCAACCGGCTGTGGTCGCGGCGGGTGCTCGCCCAGGGCGCGGTGGTGCTGTTGATCACGGACGGCCTGGACCGGGACGCGGGACGCGGGCTGGAGGCGGAGGTGGAGCGGTTGCACAAGAGCGCGCGGCGGCTGATCTGGCTCAATCCCTTGCTGCGTTTCGACGCCTACGCGCCCATCTCGAAGGGGGCTCGCATCCTCATCCGGCATGTGGACGAATTCCGAAGCGTACACAATTTGGAAAGTCTGCAGCAGCTCGCGGCGGCGCTCGCACGCGACGGCATTCGGCGGCCGGCGGACATGGCACGGTGGCTCAGGATGGCGGATCGGGCGGAGGTGGACGGATGAATGAGGAGGCGGAGCTGCTGGAACAGGCGCTGGCCTGGCACCGTAGAGGACGCAGGGTGGCCATCGCGACCGTGGTGGCCACCTGGGGCTCGTCGCCGCGCCCGGTGGGAAGCCAGCTGATCGTGGACGAGGAGGGGCGCATGCTGGGATCGGTGTCGGGCGGCTGTATCGAGGGAGCGGTGGTGCAGGAGGCGCTCGCGGTGCTCGGCGGCGCGCCTCCCAGGCTGCTCGAGTTCGGGGTGTCGGACGAGCGGGCCTGGGAGGTGGGGCTCGCCTGCGGCGGCCGCATCCAGGTGTATGTCGAACCTCTGGCATGAAGCCCGATCTGCTCGAACAGCTGCTCGAAGCCCTGCGGCACAAGCGCGAGGCATGCCTCGTGCGGTGGTTGGACAGCGGGGAGGCGGGGCTTTGGGTGGAGGGGCGCTGGACGTCGCCGCGTCCGCTTGCGCCCGAGCTCGAGGCCGAGATCAAAAGGGCGCTCAGAGAGGGGCGCGGACGGCTTTGGGAACTGGGGGGTGAGCGGCTCTTTCTGCAGGTGTTCCAGCCGCCTTTGCGGCTGATCGTGGTCGGTGCCGTCCACATCGCCCAAGCGTTGGTCCCGATGGCGCACCTTCTGGGTTACCGGACCGTGGTGGTGGATCCGCGACGGGCGTTCGCCTCTTCTGAGCGGTTTCCCGGAACAGACATCCTGGACGAATGGCCGGATGAGGCGCTCGCGGCCCTCGATCCCGACCGACGCACGGCGGTGGTGGTGCTCACCCACGATCCCAAGCTCGACGATCCGGCTCTGATCGCGGCATTGCGCTCCGACGCCTTCTACATAGGCGCCCTCGGAAGCCGCCGTACCCACGCCAAGCGCATCGCCCGGCTGCGGGCGATGGGCCTCGATACCGAGGAGCTCGCCCGCATCCACGCGCCCATCGGCCTCGACATCGGTGCCGTGAGTCCGGCGGAGATCGCGCTTTCGATCCTGGCCGAAATCACCTGCCGGCTGCGCGGCGGTCCGAAGCGGGATCGGACGGCGGCAACTGGGGAGGCGTGAGCGCATGCGGTTCGGCTTGCTTTCCCCGGAGGAGGCGGTGGGCGCCATTCTCGCCCACCGGATCGCGGTCAAGGGGCGGGTGCTCAAGAAGGGGCAGCGCCTGTCGGCGGCGGACGTGGCCCTGTTGAGCGAAGCCGGGTGGCGGGAGGTGCCGGCTGCCCGGCTCGATCCCGGGGACGTGGGGGAGGACGAGGCTGCGGCCCGCATCGCGCGTGCCTTGCAGGTGTCCGGGCTCAGCGCCGGACAGGCCTTCACCGGCCGCTGCAACCTCCACGCCGAACGGGCCGGGCTCGTGCTGATCGACGAACCGAAGGTGCACGCGCTCAACGCCCTGCATGAGGGCATCACGCTTGCCACCCTTCCGCCCTACGCCCCGGTGTCGGCGGGGGAATTGGTGGCGACGGTGAAGATCATCCCCTTCGCTCTGCCGGATCCGTTGGTCCGACGGGCCGAGGAGCTCGCCGCCCGCAGCGGCGCCCTGGAGCTCCGTCCCTTCCGCAGGATGGAGGCGCGGCTCATCCAGACGCTGCTGCCCGCCACCCCGCCCAAGGTGCTCGACAAGACCGTCTCGGTGCTGCAGGAGCGCATGGCCCGACTCGGAGGCGCGCTGCTCTCCGACAACCGCTGTCCACATGAGGTGGGGGCGCTCGCCGCCGCGATGGCAGAGGCGCGCCGGCAGGGGTTCGACCTGCTTCTGGTGATCGGGGCGTCGGCCACCACCGACCGGCGAGACGTCATTCCCATGGCCCTGGAAGCCGCCGGAGGGCGCGTTTTGCGGTTCGGCATGCCGGTCGATCCGGGCAACCTTCTGGTGCTCGCCGAACTCGACGGGCGGCCGGTGTTGGCGCTGCCGGGCTCCGCCCGTTCGCCCAAGCGCAGCGGGGTGGACTGGGTGATGGAGCGGATCGCCGCCGGCGTTCCGGTCGATTCCTCGAGCATCGCCCAGATGGGGGTCGGAGGCCTGTTGAGCGAGATCCCGAGCCGGCCGCGCCCGCGCGAGCTGCCTCCTGCGGAACGCGAGCTTCTGCGGGTGGGCGCGGTGGTGCTGGCCGCGGGCCGCGGGCGCCGCATGGGACCGGACAACAAACTGCTCCTGCCGTTCGGCGGCAAACCCATGATCCGCCACGTGGTGGAGGCGGTGCTGGCATCCCGGGCCCGGCCGGTGGTGGTGGTGGTCGGCCATGAGAGCGAACGGGTGGTGCAGGCTCTGGCCCATCTCGGGGTCCAGGTGGCCGTCAATCCCGATTTCGATGCGGGCCTCGCCCGATCGCTCCAGGTCGGTGTGGCGGCGCTGCCGGCCGAGGTGGACGGGGTGGTGGTGGTATTGGGCGACATGCCGCGTATCACCGCACCGCTTCTGGACCGGCTGATCGACGCCTTTCGGCCCGAGGAGGGTGCCGGCATCGTGGTACCGGTGCGTGGCGGCGTGCGGGGCCATCCGGTGCTCTTCGGGCGGGCCTTCTTCGACGCCATCCGCGCACTCCAAGGGGATGTCGGCGCGCGTTCCCTGCTCGCCGCGTTTCCGGAGGCGGTGCGGGAGGTGGAGGTGGAGGATGCCGCCATCCACCTCGACGTCGACACGCCCGAACAATTCTCGGCGCTGTTGGAGAGGGCGAGGTGAACCCAGGGGTCGACGATCTCAAGGCCGCTTTTCCCATCTTCGCATCGGCGCCGCGTCCCTTCCATTACCTCGACAACGCCGCCACCAGTCAGATCTGCCGCCCCGCCCTCGAGGCCCTCCTGCGCTTCGAGGGCCAGGAGCGGGCGAATGTCAAACGGGGTGTGTACCGGCTCGCGGACGCCGCCACCCGGGCCTACGAACAGGCGCGCAGCCGGATCGCCGCCTACATCGGCGCAAGCAAGCCCCGGGAGATCGTTTTCACCTCAGGGGCCACCCTCGCGCTCAACATGGCCGCCCATCTGCTGGAGCCGCGCCTCGGCCGGGGCGACCACATCCTCGTCTCGGTGGCGGAACACCACAGCAATCTCGTGCCCTGGCAGATGGCCGCAGAGCGCCGGGGTGCCCGTCTGACCGCGCTTGCCGTGGACCGCGAAGGCCGCATCCGTATCGCGGAACTCGAGCGACATCTCACCGCGCGCACGCGCATCGTGGCCCTCACCCACATCTCCAACGTCACGGGACTGATCACCGATCTGCGCCCGGTCGCCGAGGCGGCGCACCGTGTCGGGGCGGTTCTGGTGGTGGACGGCGCCCAGGGCCCGCCCCACGGTCCGCTCTTGGTCCGGGAACTCGGTTGCGACCTCTATGCCTTTTCGGCGCACAAGATGTTCGCCGCCACCGGGGCGGGGGTGCTGTGGATTCGGGAGGAACTGCTGGACGAGCTGCCTCCGTTTTTGGGAGGCGGGGAGATGGTGGCGCGGGTGACCATCCCGCAAACCCGCTATGCCGAAGCACCGCGCCGTTTCGAGGCGGGAACGCCGCCGATCGGGCCGATCCTGGCGTTGGGTGCGGCCGCCGAGTGGCTGATGGGGCTGGATTGGACCGTCATCCGCGGTCGCGAACGGGCGCTTTTGGACAAGCTGCTCCACGAGCTTTCGCGGCTGTCGGGCGTGCGCCTGGTCGGGCCCTGCGAAAGCGAGGGAAGGGTCGGCATTGTCGCCTTCGTCGTCGACGGCGTCCATCCCCACGACGTCTGCCAGATGCTCGATCAGTTGGGCCTGTGTCTGCGCGGTGGCCATCACTGCGCCCAGCCGCTCATGGACGCCTTCGGGGTGGAGGCGACGGTGCGCGCGAGCCTCGCACCTTACAACGACGAGGAGGATATCGACGCCCTCGTGGAGGGCTTGCGCTGGACCATCCGAAGGCTGCGATGAGCGAGGAGCTCTACAACCGGCAGATCCTCGAGGCGGCGCGCGAACGGCCGGCGGCCGAGACGCTCGCCGATGCCGACGTGCGGGTGGACAAGGACAATCCTTTGTGCGGCGATCGTGTCCGCCTGGAGCTGCGGCTCGAGGACGAGCGGATCGCCCAGCTGGCCCACAGGACCCGAGGCTGTCTGCTCACCCGGGCGGCGTCGGCTATGGTGGCGCGCTTTGCCGTGGGATACGGCCTCGAAGAGGTCCGCCTGCTGCGCCGGGCGGTGGAACGAATTCTCGCCGGCGAGGATCCGGATCCGCGCTGGCCTGAGCTGGCCATGTTCCGGCCGGTGGCCGGCATACGCAGCCGGCACGACTGCGTGCGTCTGCCCTTCGTGGCCCTCGCGGAGGCGCTGGAAGGGGCTGCGGCCCGAACGCAGGATTGCGGTTCCGCTTCGGCCGAGGACTGATCGCGCCTGCTTGGAAGGCCACCGGGCCCGGGGGCGAGCGCTCGCCGGCCGGCGCCGGTGCCTGGCTCAACCGGGGAGCGCTCCCGGTGCGTCCGGCTGACGGTCGGGATGGGCCTGAGCGAACGCCATGTGCTCCTGACAGGCGCGATCGATGCGCAGGATCGTCGGGAAGGGGTCCAGCGGGCAGCAGAAGCGGCGGGCGTTGTAGACCTGGGGCACCAGGAACACGTCGGCCATGGTGATGCGATCGCCCACGCAATAGCGTCCCGCGCAGGCGCGCAGCTCGCGCTCGAGCAGGGCGAATCCCTCCCGGATCCAGTGTCGATACCAGCGCTCCACCGCATCCTCCTCCCAGCCGCAGTCGGTGCGCAGATGCTGGAGGACCCGGAGATTGTTGAGCGGATGGATCTCGCAGGCGATCAGGGCGCACAGGCTGCGCACCCGGGCCCGCTGCAGGAGATCGGCGGGCAAAAGCGGCGGATGCGGATAGCGCTCCTCGAGATACTCCAGGATGGCCATGGACTGGCTGATGCGGCGCTCGCCGTCCTCGAGCAACGGGACGAGCCCCTGGGGATTGTGTTCGAGATATGGGTCCTGCCGGTGCTGACCGCTGCGGAGGTCGACCGCCACCGTCTCGTAGGCGAGGCCCTTGAGGGCGAGGGCGATGCGGATGCGGTAGCTGGCCGAGCTGCGCCAATATCCGTAGAGCTTGCGCATGATCCTCTTCCCCTGGCTGCATCGGCGCTGGGTTTTCTACGCCGAAGCCCCTATCCTTCGTACGCAAAAAAGGAGGGACGCGATGGCGGACAGGGTCCGGAGAAGCGACGCGGAATGGCGGCGACTGCTGCCCCTCGAGGTCTACTACGTCACCCGTCGCGGCGCCACCGAACCGCCCTTCTCGGGACGCTACTGGAACCACAAGGGCGAAGGGCTGTACCTGTGCGCGTGCTGCAACAGCCCGCTGTTCGCGAGCAGCACGAAATTCGATTCCGGGACCGGCTGGCCGTCGTTTTTCGCGCCCGTGGCGGAGGAGGCGGTGGCGCTGCGCGAGGACCGCAGTCATGGCATGGTCCGCACCGAAGTGCTGTGCCGGGCCTGCGACGCCCACCTCGGCCATCTGTTTCCCGACGGACCGCCGCCCACCGGCATGCGCTATTGCATCAATTCGCTGGCGTTGCGCTTCCTGCCGCGCAAGCGGGATTGATCCGCACGCGGAGCTGGCCATCCGTGCGCGGCGTGCGGCAGCGTACGGTCCCGGCGCATGCTCACATCTTGAGCAGCCTGCCCAATCGTTGGGCAGAAGAAGGCCGGGCCGTCCGATGGGGGGCCGGAAGAGGTGGTGATCGCGGGTTGGCACGGGAGCTGCTTGGGGCAGAGCGGGGATGAGCGGCCACAGGCGGGCCTCGGACCGGGCGTCCCGGCCCCGCCTCCCTGAAGCGAGGTGCCATGAAGAAGATCGAGGCGATCATCAAGCCCTTCAAGCTCGACGAGGTGAAGGAGGCCCTTCAGGAGCTGGGTCTCAAAGGGATGACGGTGACCGAGGTGAAGGGGTTCGGCCGGCAGAAGGGCCACACCGAACTTTATCGCGGCGCGGAATACGTGGTGGACTTCCTGCCCAAGGTGAAGGTGGAGATCGTGCTGGAGGACGATCTCGTGGAGCGCGCCATCGAGGCGATCCAGCAGGCGGCGCGCACCGAGCGTATCGGCGATGGCAAGATCTTCGTGCTGCCGGTGGAGGAGGCGGTGCGCATCCGCACCGGCGAGCGGGGCAAGGACGCGCTCTAGAAAGCGCCGTCCACCGAAAGGCCCGTGTCCGCTTCGGGCGGTGTTCCGGGCCGACGGCTGCGGGATCGGATTCGCATCCACAACGAAAGGGAGCCTGTTGCGATGAAGCTGAACTGCAAGACGGCGGCGGACGTGCTGCGCGCGATCCGCGAGCATGAGGTGCAGATCGTGGACCTGCGGTTCACCGACGTACCGGGGATGTGGCAGCACACCTCCTTCTCGCCCACCACCCTGGACGAGGAGGCGATCGCCGAGGGACTCGGCTTCGACGGCTCCTCCATCCGCGGCTTCCAGCAGATCCAGGAATCGGACATGCTGCTGGTGCCCGATCCCACCACCGCCTTTCTCGATCCTTTCTTCGAGCACAAGACCCTGGTTCTGATCTGCGATGTCAAGGATCCGGTGACCAAAGAGTATTACAGCCGGGATCCGCGCGGCATCGCCAAAAAGGCTGAGCAATACCTCCGCCTGAGCGGAATCGGGGATACCGCCTATTTCGGACCGGAGGCGGAGTTCTTCGTCTTCAACGACGTGCGCTACGGCCAGGACGTCAACTACGGCCTCTATGAGGTGGATTCCGTGGAGGGCCATTGGAACTCCACCGCCGAGGAGGCGCCCAATCTCGGTCACAAGATCCGGCCCAAGGAGGGCTACTTCCCGGTGCCGCCCTCGGACACGCTGCAGAACGTGCGCAGCGAAATGGTGCGGGTGATGGAGCTGCTCGGCATTCCCGTCGAGTGCCACCACCACGAGGTCGCGACGGCGGGGCAGGGCGAGATCGACATGCGCTTCGATACCCTCGTGCGCATGGCCGACAACCTCATGATCTACAAGTACGTGGTCAAGAACGTGGCCCGCCAGCGCGGTCTCACCGCCACCTTCATGCCCAAGCCGCTCTACGGGGACAACGGATCGGGCATGCACGTGCATCAGTCGATCTGGAAGGGGGAAAAGCCCACCTTCGCGGGCGAGGGCGGCTATGCGGGTCTCTCCGACATCGCCCGCTGGTACATCGGCGGCCTGCTCAAACACGCGCCCGCGGTACTCGCCTTCGCGGCGCCCACCACCAACTCCTATCGCCGCCTGGTGCCGGGCTTCGAGGCGCCGGTCAACCTCGCCTGGTCGATGCGCAACCGTTCGGCCGCCTGCCGGATTCCGATGTACTCGGAGAGCCCCAAGGCCAAGCGGGTGGAGTTCCGCTGCCCGGATCCCTCCTGCAACCCCTATCTCGCCTTCGCGGCGATGCTCATGGCGGGGCTCGACGGCATCCGCAACCGCATCGATCCCGGCGATCCCATCGACAAGAACATCTACGACCTGCCGCCGGAAGAAGCGGCCGAGATCGCCAAGGTGCCGGGCCAGCTGAGCGAGGCCATCGCGGCGCTCGAGCGCGACCACGGCTTTTTGATGGAAGGGGACGTGTTCACGGCGGACTTCATCGAGAGCTACATCGCCTACAAGCGCGAGAACGAGCTCGATCCGATCCGCCTGCGCCCGCACCCTTACGAGTTCGTGCTCTACTACGACGTCTGAACGCCACGCCCTTCCCCTCCTCAGGCGACGGCCCCGCCCCCGGCGGGGCCGAAGCCGTTCGGGCCGACCCACCGGCGGGGATCCGTCTCTGCGGGTCGGCACGCCCCTGGCGGCGGCTCGCTCTCCTGATGGAAACATGCATGGGGCATCGGGTATTGACCTTCCCCCTGGGGTAACGTTCAATCTTTCTCATAATCACAAAGCCGGGAGGAGAGCATGTATGAAGCCTTAGGACTCGGCACGGAGCGGGCCGTGCTCATCGGCATCATGCTGGCGTTGGGCGTGGCGGGCATCGCGGCGCTCTTCGCCGGTCTGTTCTGGTCGCGGAAGTTCCGCCTCCCCTACAGCGCCGAGGTGGCCTTCGTGGCCCTCTTGGTGGGGTTGCTCATCTACGGGGATACCACCAGCACCAGAACCTACCGCGCCTATGAGGCGCTCTTCCCCCAGGAAGGGGACATGGGGGTGGGCGACGAGCCGCCTCCGGGCACCTTCGCGAAGGAAGTGCGGGTGCTGGCCTTCCAATGGGGGTTCATCTTCTTCGACGGCGACAAGGCGCTGCGCAACGTGGTGCAGGTGCCGCCCGGCGAGCGGGTGTTGTTCCAGCTCGGGGCGAGCGACGTCATCCACGGCTTCAACGTTCCGGCAGCGAGCATCACCGCCGAGTTGGAGCCGGGCGAGACCTACTACCTCTGGCTGCGGGCGCCGGACAAGCCGGGCCGCTATCTCATCCAGTGTCTGAACTACTGCGGCCTCGGCCACGCGCAGATGAAGGCGTGGCTGGTGGTGGCCGAAGAGGGAGAGGAGGCTGGAGACGAGGAGGCCTGAACGATGACCGCCAAAACAATCGAGAACAACCGGGACGTCGACGCCGCCCGCTGGGAGGTGCGGGATTTCCTGGCGGAGTTGGATCTCAGGACCTTTCTGTTTTCCGACGACTATCGCGTGATCGCCCTCAAGGGCGTGCTGCTGTCGCTGATGATGCTGGCCCTGGCCGGGACCTTCGGCCTCACCTTCCGGGCCGAACTCACCTTTCCCGACATCCAGCTGTTCGGCGCCCGGCCGTACATGAACCTCATGACCCTGCACGGGATGTTGATGGTCTTCGGCTTTCTCATCCCGTTCGTGATCTCCCTTTGCTACTATGTCATGCCCCGGGTGCTGGGCACCGAAAAGCTGGAATGGCCGGCGCTCGCGCACGCGAGCTGGTGGCTGCTGGTGGTGGCCGCGGTGCTGCTCATCATCGGCCGCCCGGACTTCACCTGGACCTTCTATGCGCCCATGAGCCTCAGGGTCGGCGGCCCGCTCGTGTGGATGGGCTACCTGGCCATTGCGCTCGTGGCGATCTCTGAGTTCCTGGCCGGCCTCGTGCTGCTCAAAAGCGCGGTCAAATGGTCCGGCTCCCTGCGCGACTGGCCGCTCATGGGCTGGGGCATGATGACCCAGGGCATCATGCTGCTCTTCTCAACTCCGGCGCTCGCCCTGGTCGGCCTCATCCTGCTCACCGACTGGCTGCAGCTGACCGCGGTGTTCGACCCCTCGCGCGGGGGCAGCACCACCACCTTCCTCTGGCTGTTCTGGTTCTACGGCCATCCCGCGGTCTATCTGCCGCTCGTTCCGGCCATCTCGCTGGTCTACACGCTGCTGCCGAGGTTTCTGGCGCGGCCGCTGTGGAGCAAGATCTCGGCGATCGTCGCCTTCATCACCCTTTTGGTGCTCTCCTTCGGCGTCTTCCACCATCATTTCCAGCCGGCGGTCAACGTTCACACCTGGGTGCAGCGCTTCTTCCAGATCATGACGCTGCTGATCTTCATCCCCAGCACCCTGCACGTGTTCAACTGGGTGGCGAGCCTGTTCGAGGGGCCGATTCCCGATGAGGGACGGCGGGCCGTGCCCTTCAAGTTCCTCATGGGCTCGATCTTCTTCATCATCCTCGGCGGGGTGGTCGGCTATATCAACGCCCAGATCGCCATCAACACCGAGTTCATCCACAACACCTATTGGATCCCCGGCCACTTCCACGCCATGTTCCTCGGCTTCTGCGCCCAGGTGGGGATGGCGGCGGTGTATTATCTCTATCCCTACTGGACCGGGCGCATGTACAATCAGCGCTTGGCCAACCTCCACTTCTGGCTGTGGCAGGTGGGCATCTTCGGTCAGGTGATGACCATGTACGCGCTCGGCTACGCCTTCTTCCCGCGCTGGGTGGTGGATTATCTGCCGATCCCGATCTGGAGCACGCTGCAGTTCTGGCTCACCGCGAGCGTGGTGCTGGTGGGCCTCGGCTTCCTGGTGATGGCCTGGAACCTGCTGCGCAGCTACCGCCACGGCGAGGTGGTGCAGGGCGATCCCTGGACCATCCGGCCGGCGGCGGCGCCCCAGCCCCAACCCGTTCCGGCTCCGGGAGAATAAGCCATGATCCTGCGACTGTGGCTGATCTCGACCGCGGTGGTCCTGGCGGTGGCCTGGTATCTCGCGCTGCCGGGATCGCCTCCGCCCTATCAGGCGAGTCCGGGGAGCTTTGTCGAGGAGTTCATGCAGGCCGGGCTCGTCCCCGAACCCGACCACTATGAGGAGGACGAGGAGCTCGAGCACGACGTCTTCGAGGTACCGGAGGAGGATGCGCTCCGGGTGCCCGAGGGGGCGGGCGAGGGGCTCGAGGTCCTCTTGCTCGGTCGCGAGAGCGAGGTCCAGGACCAGCTCGCCGCACTCGAGGTCGACCGCACCATCGAGATCGCCATGAGCGAGTGGCGGTTCGATCCGGGACGTATCCAGGTGAACACCGGCGAGACGGTGGCGCTCGTGATCGAGAACACCGGCAATATCCCCCACGAATTCATGATCATGGCGGACGCCGCCATGAAGGGGGTGAACTATCGCCTTGCGCGCGCGGACTGGAACCTCACCGAACACGACAATATCGCGGAGCAGAGCTTCCTGCTGCCAAAGGAGCGCATGGTGATGGTGGTGCGCGCCGACAAGCCGGGCATGTGGATGTTCATGTGCATGTTCCCCTACCACATGCAGTTCGGCATGATGGGCATGCTCATGGCCCAGGGTGAGGGAGGCGGGGGCATGCAGATGTAGAAGAGCGCTTCCTCTTCC
>JALSGW010000256.1 GCA_026982585.1 Alphaproteobacteria bacterium
GCCACCGGCACCTCGCGCGTGCTGCCGTCCTCCGCCTTCACCCGCGCGCGCGGCGGCGTCAGGTCGAGGAGTGCGGCGATCGCCCGCCGCGCCCGTCCCACGCTCCACCGCTCGAGCACCAGGGAGAGCGCGAACAGGAAGGACACCGCCGCCGCCTCGAACCATTCGTCGATGACAAGCGCGCCGAGGGTGGCGATGGTCACCAAAAGATGCATGTCCGGCCTGAGCCCGCGCAGGGCGCTTATGGCCCGCGGCGCCAGGATGGCGAGGGCGGTGACGGCGCTGAGGCCGAACAGCAGCCGCTCGCCAAGCGGCAGACCCTTGGGGCCGTGGCCCGCGAACAGATCGAGGCCGGCGCCGAGGCCGCCCGCATTGACGAAGTGCAGCACCATGCCGAGCAGCCAAAGCGCTCCGCTCGCCGCCGTGGCGAAGCTCATCAGCCGCAGCCGCGCGGAGGCTGCGGGCGCGCGGCCGGCCTCCTCGGGGGTCGCCTCGAGTCCCGCCTTGCGCACCGCGGCGAGCACTTCGCGTTCCGCCACCTCCCGCGCGCCCTCGAGGATCATCATGCGGCCGGCGACGAGATCGAAGGCGAGTTTGTCCTTGCCCCCGACGAGCGGGCCGACGGCGCTTTCCAACAGACGCACCTCCTCGGCGCAGTCGAGACCCACCACGCGAAAACTCGCCTTGACGCGATCTGTGCCGCGGGCCGGGGCCACCTGCCCGCTGCAACAGGCATCGAGGGCCGGCCCCTGGCCGACACCGCAGCTCGCCCCCGCTTCATGCCCGCAACAACCGCCGTGATGGGCGTGCTCCGAAGCCTGAGCCGATCCGCTGTTCGCTGCCACGGTGCGTCGTGCTTGTTGCATGGATCCCGAGCGACCATATGGCAGCTACAACGATTGGAGGTTCAAGCCCCGTGACGCGACCCTACAGCATCGGCGATCTGGCCCGGGCTTGTGACGCCAAGGTGCAGACCATCCGCCACTATGAGGCGATCGGCCTCATGCCGCCTGCGGCGCGCACCGAAGGGGGACAGCGCCGCTACAGCCAGGCCCATCTCAAGCGGCTCAAGTTCATCCGCCACGCCCGCGAGCTCGGCTTCGGACTGGCCCAGATCCGGGCCCTGTTGGAGCTTGCCGATGCGCCCGAACAGCCCTGCGCGCGGGCGGATGCGATCGCCCGCGAACAGCTGGCCGAGGTGGAGAGCCGGATCCGGCGGCTGGAGGCGCTCAGGGCGGAGCTCGCCCGCATGCTGCGGGAGTGCCGGGGCGGACGGGTGGCCGACTGCCGGGTGATCGAGATCCTGGCCGATCACGAGCTGTGCCGTTTCCACCATGCCGCCGAGGATGAGCGGAAGGAGAAGGAGCGGGCGGCCCCTCCGCCGGTGAAGGCGCGGCGGCGCGGCCGGGGTCGGGCGCGGGTCGAGGGTCTATGAGGGGAGGGCGAGGATGAGCGAGGAGGTCTATCCCAAGCCGACCGCGGCGCGGGCGAAGCGGCGGCGCGAGCTGGCACCCGAGGCGGAGGAGGCGTTTCGCGCGTTCGGCCGGGCGGTGTTCCGCGACGGCGCCCTTTCTGCGAAGGTCAAACAGCTGATCGCCGTCGCCGTCGCCCACGTCACCCAGTGTCCCTATTGCATCCGCGGCCATGTGCGGGCGGCGGTGCGGAGCGGGGCGAGCGCCGAGGAGGTGATGGAGGCGATCTGGGTCGCCGCCGAAATGCGTGCGGGGGCGGCCTATGCCCACAGCCACCTGGCCTTGGCCGCCCTCGAGGAGGCAGAGGAGGAGGCCGGGCGCGGAAAGCCGGACTAGGCGCGGGGCCCGAGCCGCCCGGCCCGGGAACGGGCATCCCTTCGCCGCGCGCAGCGCCGCCCGCAAAAGCGCCGGACAGCCGCAGAGGCTGCGGCTGGTCCCGCCCTGGGCGGGGACGTCGCGGCAGGGCACGGCGGCGGCCAGCCGGACGGCTGGCCGGTGTGCATGTCGCGATGCGGGGGCCGCGGAACGGCCGTGGGCGCTTGGCATCGGATATGGTTTCGGCCTGATGCTTCTGACCTCCCCGCCCGCGACCGCTCACGGGCCTTCGCTTCGACGTCAGGGCTTGGCGAACACCACCACCACCCGGCGGTTCTTCGCCCGTCCCTCCTCGCTGTCGTTGGGCGCAACCGGCCGGCTTTCGC
>JALSGW010000257.1 GCA_026982585.1 Alphaproteobacteria bacterium
CCGCTTCGGCCACGGCGATCCACCCCCGAAGGCGGCGGTGCGCGAAGCTACGCCGAGGCGGCGGCCCTGGGGCTCTCGGCGGCGGGTTCGCCGGCGGGGACCGCCGCTTCCGCCTCGGATTCGGGATCCTTCAGCACATAGCCGCGTCCCCAGACGGTCTCGATGTAGTGCTCGCCGCCGGTCATGGCGGCGATCTTCTTGCGCAGCTTGCAGATGAACACGTCGATGATCTTGAGCTCGGGTTCGTCGATGCCGCCGTAGAGATGGTCGAGGAACATCTCCTTGGTGAGGGTGGTGCCCTTGCGCAGGGAGAGGAGCTCGAGGATGGCGTATTCCTTGCCGGTGACGTGGAGACGGCGGCCGTCGACCTCCACCGACCGGGTGTCGAGGTTGACCACCAGCTTGCCGGTGCGGATGACGGAATGGGCGTGGCCCTTGGCGCGCCGCACGATGGCCTGGATGCGGGCGAGCAGCTCCTCCTTGTTGAAGGGCTTGGTGAGATAATCGTCGGCGCCGGTGGTGAGTCCCTGCACCTTGTCGGTGGGATCGCTGCGTCCGGAGAGGATCAGGATGGGCGTGGGGATGCGGGCCGCGCGCAGACGGCGCACCACCTCATAGCCCTCCATGTCGGGCAGGCGCAGATCGAGGATGATGATGTCGAAATCATACAGCTTGGCGAGCTCGATGCCCTCCTCGCCGCTGCGCGCCGTCTCGTGCACGATGTTCTCCCGCGCGAGGGTGGCTTCGATGATCCGGGCCGAGACGGGATCGTCCTCGATGACCAGCGCACGCATTGCCCAAGGTCCCTTTCGCTGCGGCCCAGGGCCTGGGGGCCCTTAAGCCTCCGTTAACCCGAAGGTGGTTTGCTCCGGCTCGCCGAGCGAACGCGGTAGCGGCTTCCGGCACTTATACAACCACAGGTTAACCAGCCTGACAAGCTTTAATTGCAGAACATCGATGGAACACAACTATCTGGTGCATCCGGACCGCCCCCCGCACCCCAGCCTGGTGCGGTTGCGCGCGCACATCCGCCGTCTCTCGCCGCTGCGCCTCAAGGGCCGGGTGCGGCGGATCCATGGTCCGAACGTCACCGTCGCCGGGCTCGAATCGGTGCTGCGACCAGGGGCCTTGTGCCGCATCCACGGCCGCGCGGCTCATCCGCCGGTGCTGGCCGAGGTGCTCGCCCTGGAGCCGTCCGGCGCCCGTCTGCTCGCTTACGAGGACGGTCCGGGGCTCGAGCTCGGGGCGGAGGTGGAACCCGAGCCCCTGGGACTCGAGGTGTATCCCCATCCCGGCTGGTGCGGCCGGGTGTTGGATGCCCTCGGCCAGCCCCTGGACGAGGGCGGGCCGCTGCCCGAGGGCGACCGCCCCTATCGCCTGCAGCGACCCCCGCCGCCGCCCCACAAGCGCCGGCCGCTCGGACCGCGGCTTGCCACCGGCGTGCGCGCCCTCGACCTCTTCGTCCCCTGTTGCGAGGGGCAGAGGCTCGGCATTTTCGCGGGCTCCGGGGTCGGTAAATCGACGCTTCTTGCCATGCTCGCCCGCGGTGCGGAAGCCGATGTCATCGTGCTCGCCCTGATCGGCGAACGGGGGCGGGAGCTGCAACTGTTCCTCCACGAGGTGCTCGGCGAAGACGGTCTAAAGCGCAGCGTGGTGGTGGCCGCCACCTCCGACGAGCCGGCCATGCGCCGCCGCCGCGCCGCCCTGTTGTCGATGACCATCGCCGAGTACTTTCGCGACCGGGGCTTGCGCGTCCTCTACCTGTTCGACAGCGTCACCCGCTACGCCATGGCGCTCCGGGAGATCCACCTCGCAGCCGGCGAGCTGCCCGCCTCGCGGGGCTATCCCCCTTCGGTGTTCGCGGAGCTGCCGCGACTGCTCGAACGTCCCGGCACCTGCGCCGGGCCCGGGAGCATCACCGCCTTCTTTTCGGTGCTGGTGGAAGGCGACGACTTCCACGAACCCATCACCGACACCGTGCGCGGCACCCTCGACGGCCACCTCGTCCTCGACCGCACCATCGCGGAACGGGGCCGCTTTCCCGCCGTGAACGTGCTCAAGAGCCTCTCCCGCACCGCCCCCGGCTGCTACCGCGAGGAGGAGCGCGAGGCGGTCCAGCGCGCCCGGCGCCTGCTCGCCGTCTGGGAGG
>JALSGW010000258.1 GCA_026982585.1 Alphaproteobacteria bacterium
TGCGAAATGGTCCACGATCTCCCCCGTCACCCCCACCACCCCGTCGGCGAGGCGGGAGGCGAGCCGGTCGCACAGCCGGCCGGCCGCTTCGAGCGGGGCCCGCAGGGGAGCGGGAGCGTAGGAGGGGAGCTCGGTCGCGATCAGGGTGTGGGCGTCGTAGACGAGGGGGATGGCGCGACCCCGCCGCGCCCAGGCGGCCGCGAGCAGGGCCTCGATGTGATGGGCGTGCAGCACGTCCGGAGGGCGGCTTTCGAGCAGCCGGCGCAGCCTGCGGGCGAGCAGCGGATCGAGGCGCAACAGCTTGGCGGGCGTGGGACCGGGAGCGATGGTGCCGGAGCGCGGGGGATCGAGCGCCCGATGCAGCGTCAGGGAGGTGGAGGATCCGGGCTCTTCGATACCGTAGCTCACCACCTCCACTTCATGGCCGAGGCGCAGGAGGGCTTCGCTGAGCCGCTCGATGCGCAGCGGCGTGCCGCGCCGGGCCGGGAAGGGACAGGCGGCCACCACGCAGATCCGAAGCCGGCGGCGGTGGACGCGAGGGGCACACTGCGGGGGCTCCTGCCGCCCCATGACCTCGCCTCCGCCGTGCTCGGGACGCGATGCCACGGCCCGGCCCTCACTCGGCGGCAGCCAGGTCCGCCGGCCGCGGCGTCGCTGCCGACGAGTCCCGCCGGGCGGGATGGAGCAGGACCAGCAGGCTCGGCACCAGCAGCAGGGTGAGCAGGGCGGAAAGGGCCAGGCCTCCCACCACCACCGATCCGAGGCCGCGGTAGATCTCCGATCCCGCGCCCGGCATCGCCACCAGCGGCAACATCCCGAACACGCTCGTGAGCGTGGTCATGAAAATCGGGCGCAGCCGATCGCGCACCGCTCCCAGCACCGCATCCCGCCAGGACGCCTCGCCGAGGCCGAAGCGCCTGCGGCTGCGCTCCACGATGAGAATGGCGTTGTTGACCACGATGCCGGTGAGGATGACGAAGCCGAGCATGGTGAGCATATCGAGAGGCTGATAAACGTATCGGTTGAGCAGGACAAGGCCGATGATCCCGCCCGCCGCCGCCAGCGGGACCGCCACCATGACCACGAGGGCGTGGCGGACGCTCTCGAAGAGGATGGTGAGGGCGAGGGCGACGATGGCTGCGGCGAGCAGCAGGTCCCGCCAAAGCGCCGCGAAGGTGCGCGTGAGCTTGTCGGCGGTGCCGCCGAGCCTGAGGCTCACGCCCGCGGGCAGGCCCTCCTCCCTAAGGGGCGTCAGGACCTCCCGCTCGATCCGCAGGATGGCGGTCTCGAGGGAAAGCCGGCGTGCGGGCCGGAGCTCCAGGGTGATGGTGCGCAGGCCGTCGACCCGGCGAATACGGCTCGGTCCGACGGTGAGCCGTACCTCGGCGAGGGCTCCGGCCTCCACCACGCGACCCTGCGGGGTGACGATGGGAAGGGCGGCGAGGTCCTGGGTGCGGGTCTGGTTCCGCTCGGGGCCGCGCAGCACCAGGTCAATGCGCTCGCCTCCGGCCACCACCTCCTTCACCCGCACCCCGTCGTTCAGCACGTCCACGGCCAGGGCGAAGTCCCGGGGGCTCAGTCCGGCGTCGGCGAGGCGTCGGGGATCCGGCACGAGCCGGATTTCCGGCGCACCGGGGGCGAGCTCCGGTCGCGGGCGGAGCTGGTGGCCGGCGCTGCGCGGAAAGGCCTCCAGGATACGCACCATCGCCCGCTCCGCCACGGCCGAAAGGCTCGCGAGGTCGGGTCCCGAGATGTCGAGCCGCACCACCCGACCGCCTCCGAGGCCGCGTCCGAAGATGGAGGGCTGGCTGAAGAAGCCGAAGGTTCCGGGTTCCCCGCGCACCGCCCGGCTGAGCGGCGGAATGAGGTCCCGGGCCCGCTCCGGGTCTACCGCACTGGCACCGACGAAGGCCGAGCCGCGCACGGCCACGAAGAAGAACCGGTCGATCTGCGGCATCTCCCGGTCCGCCTGCGCCGGCGTGCGGGAGGTCCGCCACAGGGGCCGCACCGCATCCTCGAGACGGGCGGCGATGGCGAGGACCGCCTCGCGGTTGTAACCGGGGGGCGGCAGCAGGACGCCGAACACCAGATTGCGGTTGCCCTCCGGCAGATAATCCAACTGGGGCGCAAACCGCCAGACGAAACCC
>JALSGW010000259.1 GCA_026982585.1 Alphaproteobacteria bacterium
ACCCTGAGGCCGCGCTCGGTGGAGGAGAAGGGCGCGATTGCCCGCGAACTCGAACAGAAGGTTTGGCCGCTGATCGAGGCCGGTGTGGTGCGACCGGTGATCTTCGCCACCTTCCCCCTCGAGCGTGCCGCCGAGGCCCACGCGCTCATGGAATCCAACACCCACATCGGCAAGATCGTGCTGGTCGTGGACCACTGAACGCAGGCCGCGCGGGCGAGAGGTCCCGCGCTCTGCCCCCGGAGCGGGGTGGCACCCTCCCATCGCCGTGGAGCGGGGCTGCCCAGGACGAGGGCGTGCCGGCATCGTGGCGCGATGCGGCCGAGGCGGAAGGCCGGCGGCTGTGGCGGTTGGTGACCGGGGGCGTTTGGGGAGATCCGGAAACAGGGGGCGGTGTGGGCGGCGACGCGGTCCGCGCGGCAGCGCGCCGCTTTCCGTGCCCACAAGGGTTGCCTACCTGTAGAGAGATGGAGAAGGAGAGGGGCGATGCAGGTGCGCGACGTCATGACCACCGCGGTGATCACCGTCACCCCCGACACGCCGGTCGAGGACATCGCGCGGAGGTTGCTCGAGCATCACATCAGCGGCGTGCCGGTGGTGGCGGAGGACGGCCGTCTCGTCGGCATCGTGAGCGAGGGCGATCTCGTGCGACGGCTGGGCGAGGAAGGGTGGGCCCGGTCCTGGTGGCTGCAGCTGCTGACCACGCCCGAGGCCCAGGCGCGATCCTATGTGCGCACCCACGGCCGGCGGGCGCGGGATGTGATGAGCGTCGATCTGGTTACGGCGCGACCGGAGATGTCGGTGGCGGAGGCGGCACGGCTGCTGGAGGCCCACCGCGTCAAACGGTTGCCGGTGGTGGACGCGCAGGGCCGGCTGGTGGGGGTGGTGAGCCGTGCGGATCTGCTGCGCGCCGTGGCCGCCGCGGGAACCCGGGAGCAGGAGGCGCCGGTGGACGACCGCAGCCTGCGCGAGCGCGTGCTCAAGGCCCTGGATGAGACCGGAATCCCCTATCAACCTTATGTCAACGTGGTGGTCCACGACGGTGAGGTGCACCTGTGGGGATGGGTGTCCTCGCGAGAGGAGAGCGAGGCGCTGAGGGTCGCCGCTGAGAACGTCCCCGGGGTGCGGAGGGTGGAGACCCACCTCGGCCTGCGGCCGGCGCTGCTCGGCCTTTAACGGTCGGCGAAGGATTGCGGCCGCTTGCCCGGGTGGGGATCGGAGAAGAGGCAGTCGAAGGGTGTATCCGCGATGCGCGAACTTCCCTCCTTGTTCGTTTCCCACGGGGCGCCCACGGTGGCGGTGGAGCCGAGCCCGGCGCGGGACTTCCTCGCCGGTCTGGGGCGAAGCCTTCCCCGCCCGCGCGCGATCCTGTGCATGAGTGCCCATTTCGAGACCGACCAGCCGACGCTCACGAGCGGTGCGCATCCGGCCACCATCCACGATTTCTACGGTTTTCCCGAAGAGCTGTACCGGCTGCGCTATCCGGCTCCCGGAAGCCCGGAGCTCGCGGAGGAAGCGGCGCGGCTTCTGCGCGAGGCGGGCCTTGTCGCCACGCTCGATCCGGAAGCGGGGTTCGACCACGGCACCTGGGTGCCTCTCCTGCTCATGTTTCCGGAGGCCGACATCCCGGTGGTGCAGCTCTCGGTGCAGCCCCACAGGGATGCGGCGCACCACGCCCGGATCGGCCGCGCGCTTGCGCCGTTGCGCAGGCGAGGGGTGCTGATCCTGGGAAGCGGTGCTCTGACCCACAATCTCGCCGAGGTCATGGCCCGGCTTCGGGCGGGGGATGGCGCGGGCGGTCCGGTCGCCTGGGCCGAGGCCTTCGCCCGCTGGGTGGAGGATCGCATCCGAAGCGGGGATCTCGAGGGTTTGTGCCGCTACCGGGAGCTGGCGCCGGAGGCGGTTCGGGCCCATCCGACCGAGGAGCATCTGTTCCCCCTCCACATGGCCGCGGCGGCCGGCGGCGGGCGCGGTGTCAAGCTTCACGAGAGCTTCGCCTACGGCAGTCTGGCGATGACCGTCTACGCGTTCCCCGGCCTCGCGGTGCGGGAAGCGGCGCAGGAGGCGGCGAAAGTGGTTTGACGACCCCCTGCGCGGGGACTAAAGCTTCGCCGCGAGGGCCGCCCGGGCGCCGGTCCTGGACCG
>JALSGW010000260.1 GCA_026982585.1 Alphaproteobacteria bacterium
CAGCTGCTGCCGGGCCCGGCCTCGAGCCAACTCGCCATGGGAATCGGCCTCCTGCGGGCGGGGCTTCCAGGGCAGATCGCGGCCTGGGCGGGCTTTGCCACCCCCTCGGCGGTCCTCATGGTGGCCTTCGCCCTCGGCCTGGAGGCGACCGCGCTGCCGGCAGCGGGCGGGATTTTGAAGGGACTCAAGCTCGCCGCCCTGGCGGTGGTGGCGGAGGCGGTGCGGCGCCTGGCGGGACGGTTCTGTCGTTCGGCCCGCCCCTTCGCCCTGGCGACGGCGGCCCTCGCCCTCGCCCTCGCGCTGCCCGGCCTGTGGGGCCAGCTCGCCGCCATCGCGCTCGGCGCCGCGGTCGGCGTGCCCCAGGGCTTCGATCGGCCGCGTCCGCTCGCCTTCGCGGCCGCGCCCCGCGCTTCCGTCGCCCGGGCGTGCGCGGTGGGATTCCTGGCTCTGCTGCTGCTCCTGCCCCTTGCCAGCTGGTTGATGGATCATCCCCTTCTGCTTTTGTTCGACGGGTTCTTTCGGGCGGGAGCGCTGATCTTCGGCGGCGGCCATGTGGTGCTGCCGCTGCTCAGGGAGGTGGTGGTGAGCCCCGGCCTCGTGGACCCGGCCCGCTTCACCGCCGGCTACGGGGCCGCCCAGGCGCTTCCGGGACCGCTGCTCGCCTTCGCCGCCTATCTCGGCATGGTGAGCACGCCGGCGGGAGGGGTGACGGCGGCGCTGGTCGCCCTGATCGCCATCTTCCTGCCCTCCTTGCTCCTGGTTCCGGCCGCATTGCCCCATCTCGCCCGCATCCAGAGCCACCGCCGCGCCCAAAGCGCGCTCTCCGGCGCCAACGCGGCCGTGGTGGGGCTCATCGCCGCCGCCCTCTACCATCCGCTCTGGACGAGCTCGGTGGAGGGAGCCCTCGACCTGTCGCTCGCGCTTTTCGCCTGGCTGCTGTTGGCGCTCCGCAACGTGCCGAGCTGGCAGGTGGTGGCCCTGCTCGCGGCCGCGGGCCTTGTGCTGAAGCCCTGATCGGATCAGCAGGACGGCCAGCGGAGGCGCTCGAACCGGCACCGGTGCGGCGGTCCGTTCGCCTGCCACCACAGCGGCGGGCCTTCGCCTCCGGGGACGGCGATGACCGCGGCGCACACGGTGCCGAACCCCGCCGGTCCGTGCACGCACATGGCCGCCATGGGATCCTCCTCCGCCCCCCGGTGGGAGCCGAGCCGTTCCGCCCACAGGCGCCAGTCCCCGGCCGCCGGCGCCTCGGGAAGGTGCGCTTGGAAGGCCGGCCGGTGCGTGCGGATGCGCGGACATTCGGGATCGTCGCGCTCCCCGGCAGTGAACATCGACAGGCCCTCGGGAAGCGGCTCGCAGGTGATCGCTCCCGCTCCGGCATGGCGCAGCCAGAACGCCGAGCCAGCGTCGGCCAGCACCAGGTTGAACGGGCGGTAGCAAGCGGGATCGAGTCGGACCAGGGCGGATGCGGCCTCCTCGGCACAGCGGTGGCGAAGCGCTTTGAGCACGAGCTCGCCGCGGCTCCGCTTTCCCGGGGCATGGCCCAGGCTCCCGGCGCGGTTGAGGACCGCGGCCACCAGGCCGCGGGCATGGGCCGCAAGCCAGCTTCCGCCTGCGAGCCGGTCGAGCCCGCCCACCACATCCGGCAGCTCCGGCCAGTGCGGTGCGGGAGGGAGCCAGGGACGGTCGCTCCGCTCGTCGCGGTTGGCGGCCAACAGGAGCGGCCAGGGATGGCCCGGGCGGTGGAGCAGGACCACGGTGCACATGCCGCGACACTGTCCCCCAAGCGCAGCTGGTCAGGTGCAAAGCCGGCCCCTATATAGGCCGGGCGAGCGGGGGCACCACGACGGGAGCCGCAGATGACCACCTTCAACGAACGCGAGCGCGAGGAAGAGGCGAAATTCCGCCACCAGCAGGAGCTCGCCTTCAAGATCCGCAACCGGCGCAACAAACTCTTCGGCCTCTGGATCGCGGAACAGCATCTCGGGCTCAAGGGCGAGGAGGCCCTCGCCTATGCCAAGGACGTGGTGCTCGCCGACTTCGAGGGTCCGGGCGACGACGACATGCTGCGCAAGGTGAAGCAGGACCTGGCGCAAAAGGGCGTGGAGCTGTCGGATCACCTGCTGCAGAAGCATCTGGCGGAATGCGAAGAACAGGCGCGCGAACAGGTGATGAAGGAGTGAACCCCGGCCGCACGGCGCGCCGCGCGCCGAGGCGTCTCGCCGAGGAGGCGGGCCGGGAACCGCAGCCGCCACCCCGCCAGCCCGAAGGGGAGCGGGGCGGTCCCGCCGGCCCCGAGCCCACCCGCTACGGGGACTGGGAGCGGGGTGGGCGCTGCATCGATTTCTAGCGCCGGCGGGATCGTGGACCGCAGCGCGGGATCCCTCCTCACCGGGAGCCCGAAGCCGCCCTCCGGATGGCGGCGCCGGGCCGGAGCGCATGGCCTGCCGCCGGATCGCCGGCGCGCAGCTCGGTGGGAAGAGGTCGCAGCATGGCCACCCTGATCCTGCGCGAACCGCGTCGCTTTCCCTTCGACCCGCGGGTGGTGGCGGTGGCCGTGGCGCTCGCGGTTTGGATGGGACTTGCCACCTTCACCGCCGCGGGCGGACGCCAGCTGGCCCTGTTCATCGTCGGGCTCCTGCTCGGCATCAGCCTCTACCACGCCCATTTCGGCTTCACCTCGGCCTGGCGCCGGTTGATCGTCGCCGGCGACGGGCGGGGACTGCGCGCGCAGATGCTGATGCTGAGCGTCGCGGTGGTCTTGTTCTTTCCCCTTCTGGTGCTCGCGCCCCGGCTGGGATGGTCGCTGGGCGGTGCGGTGGCGCCGGCGGGGGTGAGCGTGGCGGTGGGCGCCTTTCTCTTCGGCATCGGCATGCAGCTCGGCGGCGGCTGCGCCTCCGGAACCCTGTTCGGAGCCGGCGGCGGCAGCACCCGGCTGGTGATCACGCTGGTGTTCTTCATCGTCGGCTCGGTGCTCGGCACCCTTCATCTGCCCTTCTGGTTCGCCCTGCCGGCCTTGCCCCCGCTCTCCCTGCCCCTCGAGCTCGGGCTGCTGCCGGCGCTGCTCTTGCACCTCGCCCTGTTCGGCGGGATCGCGCTTGCAAGCCGGTGGTGGGAGCGGCGGCGGGGCTTTCGCGCGCCGGAGGAGAACCGCGGCTGGCACCTCCTTCGCGGCCCCTGGCCGCTTTGGGCCGGTGCGGTGGCGCTGGCGCTGCTCAACGCCCTCACCCTGGTGCTCGCCGGCCGGCCGTGGGGGATCACCTGGGCCTTCACCCTGTGGGGCGCCAAAATCGCCGATGCGCTCGACATCGGCATCCGCGAGTGGACCTGGTGGCGGCCCTACGCCTGGGTCCTGGACCAGCCGCTTCTCTGGGACATCACCACGGTGATGAACCTGGGCATCATGATCGGCGCCCTGCTCGCCGCCGGCCTCGCGGGCGCCTTCCGCCCCAGGTTGCGGCTCGCCGCCGGGGAGATCGCGGCCGCAGCACTCGGCGGGCTTTTGCTCGGCTACGGCGCCCGCTTGGCCTTCGGATGCAACATCGGCGCCTTCTTCTCCGGCGTCGCCTCGGGCAGCCTGCACGGCTGGCTGTGGCTGTTGGCGGCGCTGTTCGGCAACGCGCTCGGAGTGCGGCTGCGCCCCTTGTTCGGCCTCTCCCGCCAGGGCTGATCCTCCACGCATATTTGACGCGGCACCGCCCGCGCCGGGTCCGGGCCGGCGCCGGTGGGCGTATCAGGCCGACCGTCCGGCTCTCCGGATGCGGCGGCCTCTGGTGCGAGCCCGCCGACGGGAGAGCCTGCGCCGCGGCCTCCGCACAACCAGCGTGCTCCAGCCCTCCACCGCAAGTCGCCCGACCAGCCGCAGCCCCACAAGCCGGTGCCCGGCCAGCACCGCCGCCTCCTCCCGCTCCAACAGGCCGGCGAGCACCGCCACTCCGCCCGGCGCCAGGTGGGTGCGCAGGTCCCGCGCCATCCTGAGGAGGGGGTCTGCAAGCAGGTTGGCGAGGATGAGGTCAAAGGGGCCGGCCCGGCGCACCCAGGCGCTGCGATAACCCTCCGACACCGCCACCGCGACCCGGCCCGCAACACCGTTCTGCTGCACATTGGCGCGGGCGACCGCCACCGCCAGCGGGTCGTGGTCCACCGCCAGCACCCGGCAGCGGGGCCACAGTTTGGCGGCGGCGATGGCGAGGATGCCGGATCCGGTGCCCAGGTCCAGGATCCGCTGCGGGCGCTTGCGGCGGGCCAGGGCATCCAGCGCCGCAAGACAACCCCGGGTGCTGCCGTGCTCCCCGGAGCCGAAGGCAAGCCCCGCCTCGAGAGCGATCGCCACCCGATCGGGAGGCGGCGGCGCTCCCGGGGCGTGGATCAGGATGCGCCCGACCTCGACAGGCCCCCTGAGCATCGAGGCCTGGCGGATCCAGTCCCGGTCCACCATGAGCGAGCTCACGAACGAATCGGCGCGGATGCCGAGCTCCGCGAGCAGATCTGCGAAGGACCCGCGCAAGGCCTCGATGTCGCGCTCGGGCGGGGCGTAGACGTAGAGCTGCCAGCTCGCCGCCTCGCCGTCCTCGTCCTCCTCGTGGACGAACAGGGCCACGGCGAGCCCCCAATCCTCGAGCCGGGCCAGGGCCTCGGGCGGGGGCGGCTCGCGCACCACCATCCCCAAGCGCCAGACCCGCTCCGCGCTCCACACCCCGCTCATCCGCCCATGCCCTCAAGCCGGATCGACGAACCCCTCCACCACCTTCTTGCGGCCCGCCTTGTCGAACAGGATGTCGAGCTTGTTGCCGTCCACCTCTTCGACGGTGCCGTAGCCGAACTTGTCATGGAAGATGCGGTCGCCCTTCTTGAAGCGCCCGCCGGCCCCGAGCGAGCGCATCGCCACCATCTCCCCCTTCGCCTCCACCACCGGCGGCGCGGTACGTCCCCGTGGGGCGGGCGAGCGTCTCGGAGCGAAGGGGGCGTCATCGACCAGGGGATCGAAGTCGGGCCGGCTGCGGGGGCTGCGCTGCAGGTATTGGACATGGTCCTGCGGCAGCTCGTCGAGAAAGCGGGAGGGAATGGAGCTCGCCCACTGGTTGTAGATACGCCGGTTGCAGGCGAAGGTGATGGTGAGCCGGCGCCGCGCCCGGGTCATGCCCACATAGGCGAGCCTGCGCTCCTCCTCGAGCGCCCGCGCACCTCCGTCGTCGATCGCCCGCTGGTTCGGGAACACCCCCTCCTCCCAGCCGCACAGGAAGACGTTGTCGAATTCGAGCCCCTTGGCGCCGTGCAGGGTCATCACGCTGACGAGATCGCCGCCGGGCTCCGCGGCCGCGTCCATCACCAGGCTGACGTGCTCGAGGAAGGCGGCGATGGAATCGAACTCGCCCACCGCCTGGACGAATTCCTTCAGGTTCTCGAGCCGTCCCGGGGCATCCGGCGAGCGGTCCCGCTGCCACATCTCCACATAGCCCGATTCCTCGAGCACCCGTTCCGCCAGCGCGCGCGGATCCGCCTCCTGGGCGGCGCCCCGCCAGCCTTCCAGCTGGGCCAGGAAACGCGCCAGCGCGTTGCGGCTACGGACCGGCAGCTCGTCGGTGCCGACCAGTTCCGTCGCGGCCCGGAACAGGCTCGCCTGGAGCCGCCGGGCGGCGGCATGCACCGCGCGCAGGCAGGCCTCGCCGATGCCCCGCCGGGGCAGGTTGACCACCCGCTCGAAGGCGAGGTCGTCGTCGGGATGATGCACAAGCCGCAGATAGGCGATGGCGTCCCGGATCTCCTGGCGCTCATAAAAGCGCGGTCCGCCGATCACCCGGTAGGGCAGCCCCATCTGGATGAAGCGTTCCTCGAAGGCGCGGGTCTGATAACCGGCCCGAACCAGCACCGCGCAGTCGGCGAGACGCCCACCGCTCCGTTGCCAGCCCTCGATCTCGGCGCCCACGAAACGCGCCTCCTCCTCGTCGTCCCAAAGCCCCGCCACCCGCACCGGCTCGCCGAGCCCGTCCTCGGTCCACAAGCGCTTGGGATGACGCGCCCGGTTGTGGGCAATCAGCGCCGAGGCGGCGGCGAGGATGTGGCCGGTCGAGCGGTAGTTGCGCTCGAGACGGATCACCCGCGCCCCGGGAAAGTCCTGCTCGAAGCGCAGGATGTTGCCGACGTCGGCGCCGCGCCAGCTGTAGATGCTCTGGTCGTCGTCGCCCACGCAGGTGATGTTGCGATGGGCCCGGGCGAGGAGCCGCAGCCAGAGATACTGGGCGACGTTGGTGTCCTGGTATTCGTCCACCAGCAACGCCCGGAAGCGGCGCTGGTAGAGCTGCAGCACCTCCGGATGACGGGTGAAGAGGGTCAGGCCGTGCAGCAGCAGGTCCCCGAAATCGCAGGCGTTGAGGGAGCGCAGCCGCTCCTGGTAGGCGGCGTAGAGCTCCACCGCGCGGCCCTGGGCGAAATCCCCCACCTCCTCGAGCGGCACCTGATCCGGCAGCCAGCCGCGGTCCTTCCACCGTTGGATGAGGGCGAGCAACACCCGCGGCGCCCATCGTCGCTCGTCCAGATCGTGCGCCTGCAACACCTGCTTGCACAGGCGCAGCTGATCGTCCACGTCGAGGATGGTGAACTGGGCGGTCAGGCCGAGGAGCTCCGCGTGCCGGCGCAGGATGCGGGCGGCGAGGCTGTGGAAGGTGCCGAGCCACAGCCCCTCGCAGCTGCGGCCGATCAGGCGCTCCACCCGCTCCACCATCTCCCGCGCCGCCTTGTTGGTGAAGGTCACCGCCAGCACCTCCTGGGGGTGGGCCCGCCCGGTGAGCAGGAGATGGGCGAGGCGGCAGGTGAGCACGCGGGTCTTGCCGGTGCCGGCTCCGGCCAGCACCAGGAGCGGCCCGTCGTCGGCCACCACCGCCTGCCGCTGCTCCGGATTGAGGCCCGCGAGATGGGGCAGCTCCACCGCACCTCCGTCCGCCGCCGTCTCCGCCATCGGCCCTCGTCCTCCCGCGCGCTCACCCCGCATGGGCGCGCATGACATCCTCCTCCAAGGCGCGGATGAGATCGCCCAAATGGAGCTCGCCGACAAGCTGCAAATCCTCCGGCCCCCGCACCACCGGCAGGCGAAGCGCGCCCTGACTCGTGAACCGGGCGAGCGCATCGGCGAGGTCGGCGTCCGCGACAAGTCGCGCCGGACACGGCGCCATGACCTGGGCGGCGCGGCTCTCGGCCGGAAGTCCTCCCGCCCGCGCCCGCCACAGCAGCTCCGGATGCAGCACGCCGACGAGGCGGCCGCTTCGGTCGACCACGTACACGGGCCTGGCCGGCGCGCCGGCGAGCTCGCCAAGCGGCCGCTCCGCGCCAACACAGGGACAATCCCGGCGCATCAGATCCGCCACCCGCAGCGCCCGCAGCGGCGCCCGGCTCCGCTCGCGGAGGATATCGATGCCGCGGCAGGCGAGCTGTTCGGTAAAGAAGCTGTGCCCATAGGCCTTCTGGGTGATGAGGGTGGCGATCGCCGCCACCGCCATGAGGGCGAACGCGAGGGCGGTGCTGCCGGTCATCTCGAAGATCAGGGTGGCGGTGGAAATCGGCGCCCCGAGCACAGCCGCCGCCACCGCCCCCATGCCCAACACCGCATACACCCGCGGCCCCGATGCGAGGCCGGGCAGGAGCTCTGCCGCGAACACGCCGAAGCCGCCGCCGACCAGCGCTCCGATCGCAAGGCTCGGCGACACCACCCCGCCGCCGAAGCGGCTCGCCAGACAGAGCACGGTGGCGGCGAGTTTGGCCGCCGCCAGCTGCAGATAGAGGGAAAGCGTGAAACCGCCCTCGAGCGCGCGGCTCGTGACCTCGTAGCCCACCCCCAGCACCTCGGGATAGGCGAGCGCGAGCGCGCCCACCGCGGCACCGGCGAGCGCCGGCTGCAGCGCCGGCGGCGCGCCGAGGCGCCGGTGCAGATCCCGCAGCCGTCTTACACCCCACAAGAGCGTCATCGCCGCCCCGGCGCTGACCACGGCGAGCAGGAGAAAGGCGGGAAGCTCGAGGGGCGTGCTCGGGATCGCGGGCGGCAACAGGAAGGCGGGAGGGTCGAGATCGTGGATGCGGTTGACCAGGGTCCCGGAGAGCGCCCCCATCACCACCGGCGAGAAGGCCGCAAGCCCGTAGCTGCCGAGCACCACCTCGAGGGCGAAGAAGACGCCGGCGAAGGGCGCGTCGAAGGCGGCGGCGATGGCGGCGGCCGCTCCGGCCGCGAGCAGCACCCGCGCCGCTCGTGCGGAAAGCCGCAGGCGGCGCGCCAGGGCCGCGGCCAGGGTGGCGCCGAGATGCACCACCGGCCCCTCCCGCCCCACCGACGCGCCGACTCCGATCGCGCTGGCCGAGAGGAAGGCGGCGGCAATCCCGGGTGCGAGCGCCATGCGCCCGCGATCGCGGGCAGCCGCCAGCATCACCTCCGCCACCCCTTGCGGCTGCGGCCCCGGCAGCCGCCAAGCGAGCAGTCCGAGGACCAGGCCGCCCAGCGTCGGCACCAGCCACAAACGCCAGGCGGACACCGCCCCCGCGATCAGCTCCTCTTCGCCGGCGCCGAAGAGAACCAGCGCGATCCGGTCGGCTGCCAGCCGGAAGCCGAGGGCGGCGTAGGCCGCCAACAGGCCGGCGACGACCGCGGCCACAAGCAGCCGGAGGGTGGAATCGGCCGCCCCGCCGCGCGGCTCCGATGGACCGGCCACGACCTGCTCCCGATCTCCCGACGAGCCGCCGAATCCGGAGGAGCCGGGTGTGGTCCGGTCACCTCCGGTCCGAGCACAAGAACATGTCGCCCTGGGCGGGCGGATAGATCACCGCACCGTCCGGCCGGATCCGCGCCCGCGGATGCAGCCGCGCCGGCGCGCTCCGCCCGGGTGCGAGAATGTGCACCACCGCAACGCCACGGGCAAGCAGATGGTCGGCGAGAATGCTCCGGTGACAGCGGGCGGGATCCGCTTCCGCGCACAGCAGCGCTATGCGCATGCACGCGCATGCCGCCACCAGCTCGGCCAGCGCCGTGCGAAACGGCGGCGTCAGCGCATGGTCCGCGTAGGCGCGAAATCCCGCCTCGGCCAAGGCCCCGTTCGGCGAATCCGCGGGAGCCGACGCCGTCCTCCGCCGTCCGCCGAAGACCGGCAGGTGCCGGTACGTGCACCCCCGTTCGGACAACGCCCGCCAAAGCCTTTCCGCCGTGAAATGCGGGTGGCGCCTTGAGCGGGGGTGGCGGCGCACGTCGAAGAGGGCATCGATCCGGTGCTCCGCGAGGAGATCGAGAAACAGCGCGAGCGGGCGGTTGGAATGGCCGACGGTCCAGATGCGGCGGCTTCCGGTGGCCGTGGTGTCCATCACGCCGAGACCGGAGCCGCATCAGGAAGGGGATGGAAGCAGCGCACCCGCCGCCCCGCTCCCGTCGCCCGCAGCTCGGGCTCCCGCAGGCAGCGCCGGCTTGCCCGCGCACAGCGGGGCCGGAAGGCGCACCCCTCGGGCAGGGCCAGAGGCGGCGGCGCATTGCCGGGGATGGAGCGCAGCCTCGTGCCCCGGCGATGCCGGCTCGGCACGCTGTCCAAAAGGCCCTGGGTGTAAGGGTGATGGGGCCGGGTCAGCAAGGCCTCGCTCGGCCCCTCCTCGACGATGCGGCCGGCATACATCACCGCAATGCGATCGGCGATGGCGGAGACCACCGCGAGATCGTGGCTGATCCACAGCAGCGCCGTGCCGCTCGCCGCGCACAGCTCCTGGATCTCGTAGAGGATCTGCGCCTGGATGGTGACATCGAGCGCGGTGGTCGGCTCGTCGGCGATCACAAGCGGCGGCCGGTGGAGGAGCGCGATGGCGATGGCGACGCGCTGGCGCATGCCGCCCGAGAGCTGGTGCGGATAGGCGCGCAACCGCTCCTCGGGTGCGGGAATGCCCACCCGCCGCAAGGCCTCCAGGCAACGCTCGCGGGCCTCGCGCCGGGAGACCACAGCATGGGCCCGCACCGCCTCCATCATCTGGGTGTCGATGCGCAACACCGGATTGAGGGTCATCATGGGGTCCTGGAAGATCATCGCCATGCGCGCACCCCGAAGCTGCCGCAGCCGGTCCGGGGACGCACCCACCAGCTCCTCGCCCAAAAGCCGGATCGACCCTTCCACGATCCGGCCCGGCGGGTCCACGAGACCGAGCACCGAAAACCCGGTCACCGACTTGCCGGAGCCGGACTCCCCGACCAGGCCCACCACCTCGCCCGCCCGCACCGTCAGATCGACCCCGTCCACCGCCTTGACGGTGCCGCGCCGGGTCTCGAACCAGGTGCGCAGCCCGCGGATCTCGAGCACCGCCGTCATCGCTGCAACCTGGGATTGAGCACGTCCCGAAGCCGGTCGCCGACGAGATTGATGGCGACGATGGTGACCACCAGCGCCACGCCGGGGAAGAAGCTGATCCAGTACTGTCCCGAGAGCAGATATTCGTAGCCGTTGGCGATCAGCAGCCCGAGCGAGGGTTCGGTGATGGGCACGCCGACGCCGAGGAAGGAGAGCGTCGCCTCGAGGGCGATGGCGTTGGCCACCTGGACCGTGGCCACCACGATCACCGGCGGCAGGCAGTTGGGCAGCAGGTGGCGGAACAGGATGCGCCGGTCGGGAAGGGCGAGGCAGCGCGCCGCCTCGACGTATTCCTTGGCCCCCTCGACCAGCGCGGCGCCGCGCACCGTGCGGGCGTAATAGGCCCATTGGACGGTCACCAGCGCGATCAACACCTTGTCCACCCCGCGCCCGAGGATCGCGAGCAGAATGAGCGCCACCAGGATGGCCGGAAAGCTGAGCTGGAGATCCACGATCCGCATCACCAGCCCCTCGAACCTGCCGCCGTAATAGGCGGCGGCGAGCCCCAGCGCGGAGCCCACCACCAGGGCGATCAAGGTGCTGCCGGCGCCCACCGCGAGCGAGATGCGCAGCCCGTAGAGGATGGCGCTCAGCATGTCGCGGCCCTGGTCGTCGGTGCCGAGCCAGTAGGTGAGGCCGGAAAGCCCGGCGCTGCCCGGCGGCAGGTTGCCGTCCAGGATGTCGAGCTGGGCGAGGTCGTAGGGGTTTTGGGGTGTGATCCAGGGGGCGAACAGCGCCGCCGCCAGGATCAACACCAACACCACAGCCCCGGCCACGGCGCTCGGACTGTCCACGAACTCCGCAACCAGGCGGCGCAAGGGGCTTTCCGCCCGCGCCTCCACCGAAAGCCCGCTCATCCGTGCCGCTCCGCAAGCCGCACCCGCGGATCCAGCAGGGTGTAGAGCACGTCGACCAGGAAGTTGACCAGGATGAACACCAGCACGATGAGCATCAGATACGCCACCACCACCGGGCGATCGAGGTTGAGGATGCTGTCGATGAGCAGCTTGCCCATGCCCGGCCAGGCGAACACCGTCTCGGTGACCACCGCGAAGGCCACCACGCTGCCGAACTCCAGCCCCAAAACCGTGACCACCGGGATGAGGATGTTCTTGAGCATGTGCACCAGCACCACCCGCCGCTCGCTCAGCCCCTTGGCGCGGGCGAACTTGACGTAGTCCTGCAGCATCACCTCGCGGGTGCCGGCGCGGGTGAGGCGGATCACGAGCGCGGTCTTGAAGATGGCGAGATTGACCGCGGGCAGCAGCAGATGCTGGAGCCCGTTGAGGGTGAGAAAACTCACCTCCACCCCGAACAAGGGCACCGTCTCCCCGCGTCCGCCCGCCGGCAGCCAGCCGAGGATGACGGCGAACAGCATGATCAACATCAGCCCCTGCCAGAAGTTGGGCAGGCTGAAGCCGAGGATCGAGCCGGCCATGATCGCCTTGCCCGAGGGACGGTCGTGGCGCAGGCCGGCCAGCATGCCGAGCGGGATGCCGAGCAGGATGGCGATCGCCATCGCCGCCACCGCGAGCTCCAGGGTGGCGGGAAGGCGCTCGAGAATGAGCCGGAGCGCCGGCTCGTTGTGGACGAAGCTGCGCCCGAGATCGCCCCGCAGCGCGTTGGCGAGGAAGATCCCGAACTGCTCGATGAGCGGCCGGTCGAGCCCGAGGCGCCGGCGCGCCTCCTCGATCTCGGCCAGATCCGCCTCCGGACTGATCAGGATGTCGACCGGATCCCCGACGGCATAGACGCCGAGGAAGACGAGGACGGCCATCACCAGCACCGCCACCGCCGCCTGCATCGCCCGGCGGATGAGGTAGGCGAGCATGACGCCGGCCCGGCCGTCCCCGTCGCGCGCCCCGGTCCTACGGCGCCGGCCGCACCCCGGTGGCGAGCGTGTACTGGTCCATCCGCGGCGTATAGCTGATGCCCTTGCGGAAGGCCCAGCTCGTCATCTCGTAGTGGAGCGGCAGGATGGCGTAGTCCCGCATGGCGATCGCCATGGCCTCCTGCAGCAGCGCCTCCCGCTTGGCGTCGTCCACGGTGGAAAGCGCCTGCTCCAGAAGCCGGTCGAGCTCGGGATTGGAGTAGCGGCCGCGGTTGGTGCCGCCGAAGCCCTTGGCCTTGTCCTGGGTTGCCACGAGCGCGCGCAGCGGCGAGCTCGCCTCGCCGGTCCCCGAGCCCCAGCCGGCCATGTAGAAGCTGAACTCGTAGTTGTTGCGCCGACGGAAGAAGACGCTCTTGGTGCTGGCGTCGACGGTGGTGCGGATGCCGATGCGGGTGAGCATCTGCGCCACCGCCTGGGCGATTTTCTCGTCGTTGATGTAGCGATCGTTGGGGGTGCCGAGCACCAGCTCGAAGCCCTCGGGATAACCGGCCTCGGCGAGCAGCTCCTTGGCCCGTTCGGGATCATAGGGCTCCACTTGGAGCTCCGGATTGTAGCCGAACATGCCCGGCGGAACGAGCTGGGATGCGGGCACCGCGAGCCCGCCCATGATGCGCTCGACGATGGCCGCGCGGTTGATGGCCTTGGAGACCGCCTCGCGCACCCGCCGGTCCTTGAAGGGGTTCTTGCCGCCGGTGCCCTGCACCCCCGGCGTCGGCTCCTGGAAATGGTCGAAGTGGAGGTAGATGACCCGGTTGGAGAGGCCGGAGACCACCTCGATGTCGGGATCCGCCTTGAGCCTGGGCAGATCCTGCACGGGCGGATTGTCGATCAGGTCGACATCCCCGGCGAGCAGGGCCGCGACCCGCGGCGCGGCGCTGGTGATGGGCCGGAAGATCACCCGCTCCCAAGCCGCCTTCTCGCCCCAGTAGTCCTCGTTGCGCACCAAGACGAGCCGGTCGCCCTTGACGAACTCCTCGAGCTTGTAGGGGCCGGTGCCGATCGCCAGCTTGCCGCTGTTGAAGTCCTCGGTGGACGGCCAGTCGGCATAGTCGCAGCCCTCGGGATCATAGGCCAGATCCTCGGCATCCGCCGGTGCCGGGATGATGCCGATCAGCGACATCTCCACCGGCAGGAGCGGATGGGGCTTGGCCGTGCGCAGGATCAGCGTGTAGGGGTCCTTGGCCTCGGCGGCGACGATGGAACGGGTGTAGATGGTGAAGGAGGACGGGCTGTCCTGGACGTTGGGGATACGGCACAGCGTCCAGATCACGTCCGCCGCGGTGAAGGCGCTGCCGTCGTGGAACACCACCCCCTCGCGCAGCCGGAACTCCCAGGTGGTGTCGTCCAAGGCCTGCCAGCTCACCGCCAGTTCGGGCTTGAGCCGCTGGTTCTCGTCCTGACCGATCAGCCCCTCGAAAATGTGCTTGCGCATGGCGTTGTTGGGGCCGAGGTTGTGGTAATGGGGATCGATCGCGCTGGGCTCGCTGGAAAGACCGATGCGCAGCGTCTGCGCGTCGGCCGCACCCGCCATCATGGCTCCGACCGCCGCGAGCGCCAACCATCCATTGCGGGTGACCATCCTCACTCCCTCCTCCGCTTCTGGCCTTATCGATCGCACAAGGGCGCGATCGCTTGCCCCTCACAAGACGACGGCTGGCAAAGCGCTGTCAAGAGCGCCAAAGCGCACCCCGCACACCGGCCCCCGCCCGCATCGCGCCCCGCTGCCGGCGCCAAAGCCACAGCACCCCCCGGATCAGCGCCCCGGCCACGCGCCAGGTGGCGACCAGCGCCGCCGCCGCCATCCACCACATCGCCACCATCTCCGCCACCACCCCGGGGCCGGCCGCCTCCGGCCAATAGGCCACATAGAGGGCGATCACCCCGAACGCCGCAAGCGTCCAGCAGCCGAGCTCGGCATCCCAACCCGCGCGCATCGGCCTCCTCCCCGCCGCCCCGCCACATGGTTAACAACCCTTCACCGCTCCGCTCGCACAAACCGCCGCCGGCCGTATTGACGTATGAGGAAAGGAATACTATCCTATACCGCGATGGCACAGGATGCGGATGTCATGAGCCGGAACAGCGGGCTTGTTCGCTGGCTGCAGCGCATCTGGCGGCGTTGGCCGCGGCGGCTGGTGCTGCGCGGCAGC
>JALSGW010000261.1 GCA_026982585.1 Alphaproteobacteria bacterium
TCTGCTGAGATTCACGAACTCGACCTCACCCGAAGCATCGTCGCCATCGTCGCCGAACACGCGCGGGGCCGCAGGGTGCGGCGGGTGCGGCTTTGCATCGGCAAGTTCGCCGGCGTGATGGTGGATGCGGTGCGCTTCTGCTTTCCGCTCGTCGCCGAAGGCACGGTGGCGGAAGGGGCGGAGCTGGTGGTCGAGGAGCCGGAGGGGCGGGCGCGCTGTCTCGCCTGCGGCGCCGAATTCCCCCAGGACACGCCCTTTTCCCCCTGTCCCTGCGGCAGCCCCAGATTTACGCGCCTGTCGGGCGAGGAGCTGCTGGTTGCGGGGTTCGAGTGGGCCGATGAGGCGGATCCTGAACCCGAGGGAGGGAGATGAACCATGTGCGGTCACTGCGGCTGCGGCGAAAACGGCAGCGTCGTCTACGTGCCCGGAATGGCGACCGGCAGGCGGAGCGATGACGACGACGGACACCATCCCCATCACCACCACCATCCCCACGATCACCCGCAGCACCTCCATCATGAGCGTCACCATCATTCGCATTGGCCCGAGCCCGGCGCGGCGGCATCGGGCGATGAGGCGCGGCTCGAGGCCCGCATCCTCGCCGCCAACGACCGCCTGGCGGCGCGCAACCGCGCCTTCTTCGCCGGCCGCGAGATGCTGGTGATCAATCTCCTGGGGGCGCCGGGTGCGGGCAAGACGACGCTCCTGGAGGCGCTTTTGGCCCGGCTCGACGGATCGGTGCCGGTGCTGGTGGTGGAAGGGGATCAGGCCACCGACCGCGACGGTGCGCGCATCCGCGCCGCCGGTGCGCCGGTGGTGCAGGTCAATACCGGCACCGGCTGCCACCTCGATGCCGCCATGGTGGCCTCGGCGGTGGCCCGGCTGGCGCCGCCCCTGGGCTCCTGGCTGGTGATCGAGAACGTGGGCAATCTCGTCTGTCCCGCCCTCTTCGATCTCGGCGAAAACCTCAGGCTGGTGCTGGCCTCGCCCACCGAGGGCGAGGACAAGCCCCTCAAATATCCGCACATCTTCCGCTCCGCCCATCTCGTGCTGCTGGGCAAGGCGGATCTCCTGCCCCACCTCGGCTTTCAGCGCGACGCCTTCGCCGGGGCCCTGGCCAAGGTGGCGCCCGACCGGCCGCTCCTCGAGGTCTCCGGGCGCGACGGCCGCGGCCTCGATGCCCTGATCGAACGCCTCCATGCCCACCACCGCAGGCTGCGCGGCGAGGCGGCGGAGGCGCTTGTGGCGACGGAGGCGGGGCGATGACGCTCAGTCTCCTGCTGCTCGGCTTCCTCACCGGGCTGCGCCACGCGCTGGAGGCGGACCATGTGGCGGCGGTGGCGGCGCTTGCGAGCCGCGAACACCGCCCTGGCCGCATCGTCCAGTACGGCCTGTTCTGGGGCACCGGCCACACCGCCATCCTCTTCCTGGTGAGCGGCGGCGCGGTGGTCTTCGGCTGGGCGCTGTCGGAACGCTTCGGGCTTTGGGTGGATCTGGCCGTGGGGCTGGTGGTGGCCTGGCTCGGCGTGATGGTGCTGCGAAGGCTCCGCGCCGAGCGCATCCACGCCCACTTCCACCACCACGGCGACGGCCGCTGGCATCTCCACTTCCACAGCCACGCCGGCGAGGAAGGGGTGCACGATCCGGCCCACCACCGCCACCATCACCCCGAGGGGCCGCCCTGGCGGGCGCTCTTCGTGGGTCTGCTGCACGGACTTGCCGGATCCGGGCCGCTCGTGGTGCTGGTGGCCGGCACCACCGGCTCGCTCGCCACCGGGCTCGCCTATGTGCTCGTCTTCGGCCTCGGCTCCATCCTCGGCATGGGGCTGCTGAGCCTGATATTGGCCTTTCCGCTCGGCTGGTCGGCCCGCAACACCACCCGCCTCGCCCGGGCCCTGCGCACCGCCACCGGCCTTGCCGCCGTCGCCGTCGGCCTCGAGGTCGCCGCCCGCTCGCTCCGGGGCCTGATGGGGTTGTGAGCCCCACCGCGCGACCGGCGCCAAGGGGCCGGGATCGCGCCGCTTCGGATGGGAGGCGGTCGATCCCACCCGGCCAGCATCGCTTCTTCTTGCCCCGTAGTTGAGGCGGCTGTACTCCCCAGGGTACTGGGTGACATGGAGCGGG
>JALSGW010000262.1 GCA_026982585.1 Alphaproteobacteria bacterium
CGCTTTCTTCGATGATCCCGGGATCCCGCCCGCGCGGAGGCCGCCCGCCTGGTTGCCGAAAACTCCCGCAGGCGGGGCCGCATGGGCCCGAATCGAACCGCCCGTCGCCGCCTCGCCGATCCCGGCCCCAGCCCTCGCCGCGGCCGGACGGCTCCAACGCGGCGCGGCTGCCCGCAACCACCCCTTCCCGGGCCCACCGCCACCGCCGAGGGCGGCGGTGCGAGCCGACCGACCAGTCCTTTCCCTCCCGCGCGATTCCCGGCCGCAGGAGGCCGCCGCCGTCCTGCGTACCCACAGATGGCAGACCACGCCCGCCGGGCGGCCGTTAACCCCGTGTTAACCCCGCTTGGTTAATGAGGAGGGGCCCGCGCAGGTGCGGGTGTTGGTCTCCAGCTTGACCGGGAGGGTTCCGTGTCGGCAGCTGTCTCTCTCCGCCCCCGCCCCGCGCCGGAGCCCCGGCGCGGCGCCGCCGCCCTGGTGCACCGCCTGCTCGCCGCCGTCCAGGAGGGCAGAGGCGGCGCCCTTCTCCTGCAGGACACCATCGTCCTCCACCTCGACGATCTGGTGCCGGACGAGGCGGGGGAGGTGGTGCTGCGCCACGGCGCCGACTTCACGCGCCTGTTGCTGGTCACAGACCGGCGCCTGCTCGGCACCGGGCGGGCCCTGCCCCATGTGACGGCGGCCGGCGAGAGCACGGTGGGCCTGCGCCAGGCGAGCTTCGAGGGCGGCCCCACCTTCTACTATCCGGCCGACCTGCAGCTGGAGGTGGTGCGACCCGCTCCGTGAGCGCCGCATCCGCCCCCGGGGCAGCGGGTCCTTCCGCACCGGCACGGAAAGGGCCGGGGATCGCGCGCCCAACTGCGGCCGCATCCGACGCCCGCACCCGGCACCGGGGCGGCGATCCGCGCAACCATGCCCCGGGCCGCGCCGCCCGCCTCGTGCGGGTGGTGGTGCGGGTGGTGAAGCCTGGCGGAACCCGCGCACGGCCGTGCGGTCGGTGGCAGCGACGCCCTCCGAGCGCGCGCCCGGTGGGAGGTGATGCGGCGGGCCCAGGACCGCAGGGTGGGCGGCGCAGAGCGCGGGCCCGCAAGGCTCCTTGGGGTGGCAGAGGGCGGTGCGGATGAGTGAGGCCGGTGCGGCTGGGCGATGGCGGGAAGCAGCCGCTTCCGGCGGCACCTCCGCCGCCCGGCTCCGGGATCGGTGACGCAGTGGAAGGCGTCGCGGGTCCAAAAGCTGCTCCCGCAGGCCCGCCCGCCGCGCGCTTGCGGGAGGCTTTCGGAGATGTGGGATGCGAGATGGGATGTGGGAGAGAAGCCGCTCCCGGCGGCAGGCCCGAGGCTCGCTTCCGCAATGCCCGTGGGGATTAGAGACGTTTGGGATGGGATCGGGGTGGGCGATGTCGGAGAACGGCCGCTCCCGGCGGCAGGCTGGAGGACAGTGGCTCCCGGCAAGCGCGCGGATGGCAAGCGGGAGGGAGCGGCCGTTCCCGGCGGGGGCTTTTGGGGTGGTGTGGAGCCGGATCGCCGAGACGGCAGCCGGATCGCGCAGATCCGATCAAAGGGTCATGCCATGCGGATCAGCGGCGCGGCGTCATGAGATGGAAATGAAAACACAGGGGCATGGCCGCTCAGGGCGTCGGGATCGCGCATGCGGATCGGGGATGCCGGCGGCGCGGGTCCTGCGGCTGGATCGAGGGACCTTTGCGAATCCGGATCGGCACCGGAGGCCGGAGCCGGCGCACGCGGTGGCGCAGGCGGAGCGAGCATGCCGGAAAGCGCATCGCAAAGACATGGCAAAACCCCGCCTCCCATCGCAGGCCGCGCTCGTCCCTGCAGCACCGGCGCCCGCCACCGACCGCCCCCTCTCCTCCTCCATCCCGGGCAGGGCGCCGCCCGGTGCGGCCCGCATGGTCCACGCGAGACCGGCGGCTTTCGTGCGCGGGAGGCCGTCGCTCCAGATGCGGTGGCGCGGGCTGCTGGCGGCGGCGGTACCGGAGCCCCCTCCGCGTGCGGCGGCGCCGACGGCGACAGTTTGCTGTCGCCCTGCTCGAGGCCTCCCTCCGCGTGCGGCGGCGCCGAGCCTTTCGTGCCGGCCTGGTTGGC
>JALSGW010000263.1 GCA_026982585.1 Alphaproteobacteria bacterium
GGTGGCGCGGTCCGCCGCGCTCACCTCCACCTCCCGCTCCCCGTCCCGCACCCACACCCGGCCGCGGGTGACCGGGGTGAGCCCGTTGACGGCCCGCAGCAGGGTGGACTTGCCGGAGCCGGACAGGCCCATGAGCACACAGATCTCGCCCGCGCGCACGCGCAGGCTCGCCTGCGCCACGCCCACCACCTGCCCCGTGGCGTCGAGGATTTCCTCGCGGCTTTTGCCGGCGTCGATGAGGGGCAGCGCGCGTTGGGGATTGCGGCCGAAGACGATGTCCACCGCCTCGAAGCGGATCGCGGCCGGCCCCTCAGCGCTGATCGCGTCCCGCGTCGCCACGTTTGAGCACCCGATCGAGGACGATGGCGAGCAACACAATGGCCAGCCCCGCCTCGAAGCCCATGGCGATGTTGACCTGGTTGAGCGCCCGCACCACCGGCTTGCCCAGCCCGTCCGCCCCGACCAAGGCCGCGATCACCACCATGGACAGGGACAGCATGATGCACTGGGTGAGACCGGCCATGATGGCCGGCTTGGCATGCGGCAGCTCCACCTTGAGGAGCAGCTGGCGGCGCGTGGCGCCGAAGGCCAGACCCGCCTCCAAGAGCGCCTTGGGCACGCCGCTGATGCCGAGATAGGTGAGGCGGATCGGCGCCGGCAGCGCGAAGATCACGGTCGAGATGAGCCCGGGCACCATCCCGAGGCCGAAGAGGATCAAGGTCGGGATGAGATAGACGAAGGTGGGGATGGTCTGCATGAGGTCGAGCACCGGCCGCAGCGCCTGGTAAAGCCAGGGCCTGTGGGCGGCGGCGATGCCGAGCGGCACGCCGACCGCCATGCACACCAAGGTGGCCATGCCGACGAGCGCCAGGGTCTCGACCGTCTCCTGCCAGTAGCCGAGGTTGATGATCAAGAGCCCCGAGCCCGCAACCAGCAGCACGAGGCGGAGCGAGCGGTGAATGAGCAGCACCGCCAGCGCGAAGACGGCCAACAGGATGAGCGGCGGCGTGCTCTCGAGCAGCCACACGAGGCCGTCGATGAGCACGCCGAGCCCGAGCGAGACCGCGTCGAAAAAGCCCGCCGCATTGTCGGTGAGCCAATCCACCCCCGCCCGCATCCAGCGGCCGAGAGGGATCTTGTTCTCGGTCAGCCACTCCATGGCCGCGCCGCGGCAGGCCGCAGGTCAGATCAGGAAAGACCGAGCGCTGCCCGCACCGCCGCAAGACCAGGCTCGCCGTCGAAGGTGGTCACCCCCTCAAGCCAGCCCTCGAGGACCTCGGGGTTGGCCTTGAGCCAGGCCCGCGCCGCCGCTTCGGGATCCTCGCCCTCGTCCAGGATCGCCTTCATGATTTCGTTCTCCATGGCGAGGGTGAAGCGCAGCTGCCGGATCAAGCGTCCCGCGTTCGGGCACTCCTCGAGATAGCCCTTGCGCACCACGGTATAGACGGTGGCGCCGCCGTAGTTGGGGCCGAACCAGTCGTCGCCGCCGCTCAGATAGGTGATGTCGAAGTTCGCGTTCATGGGATGGGGCTCCCAGGCCAGGAACACGATCGGCTCCTTGCGCCGGTATGCCCGTGCCACCTGTGCCAGCATGCCCTGTTCGGAGCTCTCCACCAGCTCGAACTCGCCGAGCCCGAAGGCGTTTTGGGCGATCATCTCGAGGATCAGGCGGTTGCCGTCGTTGCCCGGCTCGATGCCGTAGATCTTGCGATCCAGCGCGTCGGCGAACCTGGCGATGTCGGCGAAGTCGCGCAGACCCTGTTCGGCGAGATAGGTGGGCACGCCCAAGGTGTATTTGGCTCCCTCGAGGTTGACCGCCACCTGCTCCACGCTGCCGCGCTCGAGATAGGGTTCGATGTCCGCCGCCATGCTCGGCATCCAGTTGCCGAGGAAGACGTCGATGTCGCCGTTCTCGAGGCTCTTGAAGGTGACCGGCACCGAGAGCACCGTCGCCTCGGGCTCATAGCCCAACGCCTCGAGCACCACCGAGGCGAGCGCCGTGGTGCTGGTGATGTCGGTCCAGCCGACGTCGGAGAAGCGCACGCTGCGGCAGGCCTCCGGCTCCACGCCGGCCTGGGCGGCGGCCGCGAGCCCGAA
>JALSGW010000264.1 GCA_026982585.1 Alphaproteobacteria bacterium
CAGGGTTCGGATCTTGACCCGCGGGTGGATTTCCGCGTGGGACAGCACCGGCGTGCTGGTCCGGAAACGCTCCACCACCGTGCGCACATAGGGGCGGATGCTGGGCGAGGTGACCAGCACCGGAAGTTCCCCCTGGGCGGCCAGGCGCTCGCACACCTCCTTGAGCCGTTCCAGGAACTCCTGGAGTTTGGCGGGCGGCATGTCGAGGATGCGCTCCTCACCCTGCCCGGCCAGACTCTCGGCGAACGCCTGCTCCCATTCCGGCGACAGCACCACCACCGGGATGTAGCCGCCCGGGCCGCGGCAGGCGAAGCTGATCTGGCGGGCGAGACGGCTGCGCACGTGCTCGGTGATGCGCAGCACGCTCTGGGTGTGCGGGGCCACCTCGCCGATGGCCTCGAGGATGGTGGCGAGGTCGCGGATCGAGACCCGTTCCGCGAGCAGCGCCTGCAGCACCCGCTGGATGACGGCGAGCGAGATCTTGCCGGGGACGAGATCGTCGAGGAGCTTGCGGTAGGCTTCCGGGAGCTGGTCGAGGAGCCGCTGGGTTTCGGCGAAGCTCAGCAGTTCGGCGAGATTGTCCTTGATGAGCTCGGTCAGATGGGTGGTGATCACGGTGGCGGCGTCCACCACCGTCAGGCCGCGCGCCACCGCCTCCTCGCGCAGCCGGGTCGAGATCCATTTGGCGGCGAGGCCGAAGGTGGGCTCCCGGGTCTCCTCGCCGGGCAGGTCGATGGGACGGCCCTTCGGGTCCATCACCAGAAGCATCCCCGGCCGCACCTCCCCGCGCCCGCCCTCGAGCTCCTTGATGCGCACCACGTAGGTGGTGGGGGGAAGCTGGATGTTGTCCTGGATGCGCACCGGCGGCATGAGGAAGCCGAGCTCGCTCGCGAGCTGGCGCCTTAGGGCGCGGATCTGCTCCGGCAGCTTGGAGCCGCCCGGTCCCGAGACCAGGGGGAGGAGGCCGTAGCCGAGCTCGAGCCGCACCGGGTCCATCTCGAGGGCGCGCAGGGGATCGTCCTGGGCGCTCTCCTCGCCCTCCTCTGGGGCCGGCCGCTGCGCCTGCTGGGCGGCCTGCTCCTGCTGGCGCCTGCGGTGCAGGTGCCAGGCGCCGGCGGCCCCGCCCGCCGCCAGGGCGAGAAACGGCAGCGCAGGCAGGCCGGGCAGGGCGGCCAGTGCCGCGGTGAGCCCCGAGGTGACCGCCAGCGTGCGGGGATCTGCGATCAATTGCCGGCTGAGCGCCTCGTCGGCCCGCCCGGACACGCCGGCCTTGGCCACCAGCATGCCGGCGGCGGTGGAGATGATGAGCGCCGGAACCTGGGACACGAGCCCGTCGCCCACCGTCAGCACCGTGTAGGTGCGGGCCGCGGTGGCGAGATCCACCCCCATCTGCCCGACCCCGATAATGAGCCCGCCGATGAGATTGATGGCGGTGATCAACAGCCCGGCCACGGCGTCGCCCCGCACGAATTTGGCAGCACCATCCATGGCGCCGTAGAAGGCACTCTCTTCCTCCAGCTCGCGCCGGCGACGGCGCGCCTCGTCCTCGTCGATCAAGCCCGCCGACAGATCCGCATCGATGGCCATCTGTTTGCCGGGCATGGCATCGAGGGTGAAACGGGCGGACACTTCGGCGATGCGGCCGGAGCCCTTGGTGATCACCACGAAATTGACCAAAACCAGAATGAGGAAGACGATCAGCCCGATCACATAGTTGTCCTGCATGATGAAGCCGCCGAAGGCCTCGATCACATAGCCGGCGGCATCGGTGCCCTCGTGACCCTGGGCCAGGATCAGACGGGTGGAGGCCAGATTGAGGGCCAGCCGCAACATGGTGGCGACCAGCAACACGGTGGGGAAGGAGCTGAACTCGAGCGGCTTGGTGATGAACAGCGCGGTGAGCAGCACCAGCACCGAGAAGCCGATCGACAGAGCCAAGAGGAAATCCAAGAGCAGGGTCGGAATCGGCAGGATCAGCACCAGCAGGATGGCGACGATGCCGATGCCGAACAGCACGTCGCTGCGGGCCACACCGGCCTTCAACAGCGCGGGCCAACGCTCGAGGGAAACGGTCTCGACCGGCATG
>JALSGW010000265.1 GCA_026982585.1 Alphaproteobacteria bacterium
GGTGCGGGCCGTCACCACCCCGACCAAAAGCGCTCCGGCGAGGCCAGGGCCGCAGGTCACCGCGATGGCGTCGAGCTCGGCCCATCCCACCCCGGCCTGGTCGAGCGCCCGGCGCACCACGCCGTCCAGGCGCTGGGCGTGGGCACGGGCGGCGATTTCGGGCACCACCCCGCCGTAGGGGGCGTGTTCCTCGAGCTGGGAGAACAGGACCTCGGCGTGGACCCGGCGCGCCCCGTCCACCACCGCACAGGCGGTCTCGTCGCAGCTGGTCTCGATGCCCAAAACCAGCGGCCGTCCGCGGCTCGCCACGCCCCCGCACCTCTGCTATGAAGCCGCGCCGACATATGGCGAGGGGTGGGCCTCAGGTGAAGCCCGGACGGCCGCTCGTGATCGCAAGCCGCGGCTCGCGGCTGGCAAGGCTCCAGGCGCAACTCGTGCGCGACGCGCTTCGCCGTGCGGTGCCGGAGCTGGCCGCACCCGAGCGCATCGTGCTCAGGACTATGCGCACGAGCGGCGACCGGTTCCTCGCCCAGCCGCTCACCGAACTGGGCGGCAAGGGGTTGTTCACCAAGGAACTGGACCAGGCGGTGGCCTCCGGAGAGGCCGATTTTGCGGTGCACTCCATGAAGGACGTGCCGGTGCCGCTTGCCGCGGGATTGGTGATCGGCGCCTATCTGCCGCGCGGACCGGTGGAGGAGGTCTTGGTCGCACCGCAGGCGACCAGCCTCGAGGCGCTGCCACCGGGAAGCCGGCTCGGCACCTCGTCGCCGCGGCGCAAGGCGCTGGTCTTGGCGCGCCGTCCCGACCTGCGGGTGGTGCCGCTGCGGGGCAATGTGGAGACCCGGCTGGCCAAGGTGCAACGGGGCGAGGTGGATGCCACCCTGCTCGCCCGGGCGGGGCTCGCGCGCCTCGGACTGTGGCCGGAGTGGGCGGCGGTGCTGGCGCCGGAGGTGTTGCTGCCGGCGGCGGGCCAGGGGGCGATCGGGGTCGCCTGCCGGGCCGAGGACGCATGGGCCCTGGATATTCTGGCCCGGATCGACCATCTGAGCACCAGGGTCGGTGTCGAAGCGGAGCGTGCCTTTCTCGCCCGTCTCGAGGGGTCGTGCCGCACACCGATCGCCGCCTTGTGCGAGCTGGATGCCGAACAGGTGCGCTTTCGGGGACTTCTGGCCGCACCGGACGGAAGCGTGGTCCGGCTGGTGGAACGGCGGGGAGCGGCCGGCGAGGCGTGTGAGCTCGCGCGGGATGCGGCGGAGGCGGTGCTCGCGGCGCTGCCCGATCATGCGCGCTGGACGACGCAACCACCGGGGCGGGATGCGTGATGCCGATGGCGGAGGGCAAGGCCAGGAAACGCTGGGTGCTGGTCACCCGGGCCCGGGAGCAGGCCGAGGAGACGGCGCGCGCGCTCAAGGCGCGCGGATTCCTCACCCTCGTCGATCCCCTCTTCGAGACCCGTCGCCTCGCCTTCGAACTGCCCCCCACCGATCAGGTGCAGGCGGTGGTGCTGACCAGCGCCAACGCCGCCTACGCCCTCAACCGGGAGCTCGCCGAACTGCCGGTGTTCGCGGTGGGGGAGGCCACCGCCCATGCGGCGCGGGCGCGCGGTGCGTTCCGCCTCAGGGTGGCCGAGGGCGACTGGAGCTCGCTCGCAGACCTTCTGGCGCGGGAGCTGGTCCCCGATCAGGGGCTCGTGCTCCATCTTTCCGGCCGCGAGGTGCAGGGCGAGCTGGATTCCCGCCTCGAGCAGGCGGGATACGCCTATCGCAGGGTCGTGGTGTACGAGACCGTGCCCCGCGAGGAGCTCGGCTCGCGCACCCGCCATGCCCTGCAGCGGCGGGCGATCGGCGCCGTGCTTTTGTTCTCGCCGCGCACCGCCGCCACCTTCGCGCGCCTGGTGCGCGAGGCCGGGCTCGCGCCCGCGCTCGAGGGCACCCTGTGCGTCTGTCTCAGCGAGGCGGTCGCCGAGGAGGTGGCCGATTTCGCGCCGGGCATGGAGATCGCGGTGGCCGAGCGCCGCGACCAATCGGCCCTGCTCGCTTGCCTTGAAGCCCGCTTCCAGCCCTGATAGTCGGGT
>JALSGW010000266.1 GCA_026982585.1 Alphaproteobacteria bacterium
TGTGGCGCCGCGGCCGCTCGCTCTGGATGCCAAGGCCGCGAAGTGGCTCGGCGAGGAGATGCGCCCCAGGCTCTTGCGCCTCGCCGAGCGGTTGCGCGGGCTCGAGGACTGGAGCCCCGAAGCGCTCGAGCGGCTGTGCCGGCGGTTTGCCGAGGAGGAGGGGATCGGCTTCGGCCGCCTCGCCCAGCCGCTGCGCGCGGCCTTGACCGGCACCACCGTGTCGCCCGGGCTGTTCGAGGTGATGCGGGTGCTGGGGCGCGAGGAGACCCTGCTGCGGCTTTCGGATGCGGCAGCTGGGCGCAACCCGGATGCGCGCGAGGCGATTGCCCGGGGTGGAGGGAGCCCGTAGAGTCGCGCGGGCTGCCTTGAGCGATCCGGACCAACATCAGGAGAGCGCGGATGAGCGAACGCCAAGCGGCGGCACGCCTGGTGACCCCGGAGGGTCGGGAGATCGCCCTGCCGGTCCTCGAGGGCAGCGTGGGACCGCGGGTGGTGGATGTGCGCAGGCTGTATGCCGAATCGGGCATGTTCACCTACGATCCCGGCTACACCGCCACCGCCAGCTGCCGGTCCGCCATCACCTACATCGACGGCGAGCAGGGAATCCTGCTCTACCGGGGCTACCGTATCGAGGAGCTCGCGCAGAAGAGTGATTTTCTGGAGGTGGCCTATCTGCTGTTGTTCGGGGAGCTGCCGACCCGCGCCCAGTACCAGCAGTTCGTGCACGACATCACCTACCACACCATGTTGCACGAACAAATCCAGTTCCTCTACCGGGGCTTCCGCCGCGACGCCCATCCCATGGCGGTGATGATCGCGGTGGTGGGCGCCCTTTCCGCCTTCTATTACGAGGACCTCGACGTCGAGGACCCGAGGCACCGGCTGATCGCCACCGACCGCATGATCGCCAAGATGCCCACCATCGCCGCCTGGGCGTACAAATATTCGGTGGGCCAACCCTTCATGTATCCGCGGAACGATCTCGACTACGCGTCCAACTTCATCCACATGCTCTTCGCCACCCCCTGCGAGCCCTACAAGGTGGACCCGGTGCTGGCGCGGGCGTTGGACCGCATCTTCATCCTCCACGCCGACCACGAACAGAACGCCTCCACCTCCACCGTGCGGCTGGTGGGATCCACCGGCGCCAGCCCCTATGCGGCCATCGCCGCCGGCATCGCCAGCCTGTGGGGTCCGGCGCACGGCGGCGCGAACGAGGCGGTGGTGAACATGCTGGATGAGATCGGCAGCCCGTCGCGCATTCCCGAATACATCGCGCGCGCCAAGGACAAGAACGACCCGTTCCGGCTCATGGGCTTCGGCCACCGGGTCTACAAGAACTACGATCCGCGGGCGGCGGTGCTCAAGGAGAGCGCGGACGAAGTGCTGGATCTGCTCGGTGTGAAGCACAACCCGAAGCTCGAGATCGCCAAGGAGCTCGAGCGCATCGCGCTGGAGGACGAGTACTTCCAGGAGCGCAAGCTGTTCCCCAACGTCGATTTCTATTCCGGCATCATCCTCGAGGCTATGGGCATTCCCCGCAAGATGTTCACCGCCATCTTCGCCCTCTCCCGCACCGTGGGTTGGATGGCGCAGTGGAACGAGATGATCCAGGATCCGGAGCAGAAGATCGGCCGGCCGCGCCAGCTCTACGTCGGGCCCGGCGAGCGGCCCTTCGTGCCTTTGGAGGAGCGGGGATGAGCGACGGCGGTCCGCTTAGGCGGGTGGTGCTGCCGCCGGATGTGAAGGGGCGGCTGTACCTCTCGAGCATGCCCGGGTATCTGGAGGAGCTGGGCCACCATCGGGCGGCCTGGCGGGCGGAGGGGATCGACCTCATCCTGTGCCTGGTGCCGCCCGAGGAGATGGCGTGCAAGGCGGGCGCCTATCTCGCCCACGTGCGCGAGGGGGCGGATGTGCCCCACCGCTGTCTGCCGGTGCCGGATGGCGGGGTGCCGGAGGATGAGGCGGGCTTCAGGGCGGCCATCTCGGAGCTGGCCGAGCGGCTTCGGCGCGGCGAGCGGGTGGTGGTCCACTGTGCCGCCGGCATCGGGCGCACCGGGATGGCG
>JALSGW010000267.1 GCA_026982585.1 Alphaproteobacteria bacterium
CCCGCTACTACCACTCGCTGCGACTTTTGCAGCAGGCGAAGGAACGGAACCCCGCCATCTTCACCAAGTCCGGCATCATGGTGGGGCTGGGCGAGGAGCCCGAGGAAATCCTCCAGGTGATGGACGACCTGCGCTGCGCGGAGGTGGACTTCCTCACCATCGGCCAGTATCTGCAGCCGACCCCGCGCCACCATCCGGTGCACCGCTACGTGCCGCCGGAGGAGTTCGCCGGCTACGCCCGCAGCGCCCGCGCCAAGGGTTTCCTCCTGGTCTCGGCCTCGCCGCTCACCCGCTCCTCCTACCACGCCGCCGAGGACTTCCGCAGACTGCAGGCGGCGCGGGCGGCACAACGGTCTCCGGTCTAGAGGCCCATGCCGACCCACGCGGAACAGCGCTACGTGCCCTACCGCCCGGACCAGATGTTCGATCTGGTCGCCGAGGTGGACAAATATCCCGAATTCCTGCCCTGGTGCCGGGCGGCCCGCATCGTGCACCGCGAAGGCAACCTGTTCTACGCCGACCTGGTGGTGGCCTTCCGCATGTTCCGGGAGCGGTTCCGCTCCAAGGTGCTCCTGTTGCCCAAATACGGCATCGATGTCGAATACATCGACGGACCGTTCAAATACCTGAACAACCATTGGCGGTTCAAACAGGCCACGGACGGCGGCTGCATCATCGACTTTTATGTCGATTTCGAGTTCCGCTCCCGGCTGTTGCAGACGCTGATGGAACTGCTGTTCAACGAAGCGGTGCAGCGCATGGTCCGCGCCTTCGAGGCGCGCGCCCGCAGCCTCTACGGCGACGGCGTGCGGGAACGTCCCCAAGGGGAGATGGGCGGGCCGACCGGCGAACCTTTGACCATGGGCGCCGACTAGCAGCGGGCGGGCCGCTGCGGCTCTGCGCTATGGCGATGGTCGGTGCGGGCCCTGGTGCGGCCCCGCGGCGCTGACCGCAAGCCCTCACGAGACCGGGCGGATGTCCGCGATTCCCTCGAGCGCCGCCGCTTCGGCGATGCGGAGGGCGGGCAGCCGCTGGTCCTGCGGCAGTTCGAGGGCCACCTCCTCGTCCGCCCCGATGCGCAGCCACAGGCGCACGGCGAGGCCCTCCTGCCCGAGCAGGGTGCGCAGCCGCGAGAGCGCTTCCGGGCGTTCCACCAGGATCTCGACCCGCTTCGCGCCCAGCCGGTCGGCCGGCAGGGGCTCGATGCTTTGGGCGGTGAGCCGGATCTCCTCCCCTTCCACCCGGGCATCCGCTTCGACCAGGAGCGGGTCCTGACCTTCGAGCAGCTCCCGGCGGCTTGTGAGCAGCTCGGAGAACACCGTGATCTCGAACTGTCCGCTCGGATCCGAGAGTTCCACGAAGGCAAAGCGGCTGCGGGCGCCGACCCGCTCCTTCTTGGCCAGCACCACCCCGGCAAGCCGCAGGCGTCGGCCGTCGAACGCCCTGGGCTCCTCCAGAAGCCGCCCGGCCGGGGTGATGCCGAGCTCGTCGAAGGCGCCGGCCAGGCCGTCGAGGGGATGGGCGGAGAGGTAGAATCCGAGCGCCTTGAGCTCCTCCTGCAGGCGCTCGAGCGGGGGCCAGTCGTCGACTTCCGGAAGCGGCGGAGGCGGTGGGAGGGCGCCTGCGTCGCCGAAGAGGGTGGTCTGCCCTCCGAGGTCGGCGGCGGCCGACTGGGCGTGGCGGAGGATTTGATCGATGGCGGCGTAGAGACGATGCCGGTTGGGATCGAGGGAATCGAAGGCGCCGGCCTTGATCAGGGCCTCGAGCAAGCGGCGGTTGAGGGCCTTCGGTCCCAGGCGGGCGGCGAAGTCGAACACGTCGGCGAAGGGGCCGCGGCGGCGGCGTTCGTCGACGATCATCCGCACCGCCTGGTCTCCCACCCCCTTGATCGCGGCGAGCGCGTAGCGCACGCCCCGTCCATCCGCGCCCTCCTCGACCCGGAAGGCCACCTCCGAGGCGTTGACGTCGGGCGGGTAGAGCGGGATGCCGAGCCGGCGCATCTCCTGGCGGTAGGCGGCGAGCTTCTCCGGCTGGCCGCGCTCCATGGTCATC
>JALSGW010000268.1 GCA_026982585.1 Alphaproteobacteria bacterium
TGGCTGATTCTGGCGGCCTCCGCCCTGATGTGGACCCTGATGCTGGAGCGCCTCGATCGCCTGGTGCGCGGGCGGGAATCCCTCTACCGGGCGGTGCTGGCGCGCTGGCGTCCGCCCCGCTCCCCGGTGCTCCGGGAGATGCGGCGCCGGGCGCTGCTGCAATGGGCCGAGGCCCGCTTCCGGCGGCATCTGGCCACGATTCAGGCCCTGACCCAGATTCTGCCGCTGCTGGGGCTTTTGGGAACGGTGAACGGCATGATCCAGGTGTTCGACGCGCTCACGGTGTTCGGCGTCGCCAATCCCCGCGCCATGGCGGCGGGCATTTCCGAGGCTCTCGTCACCACCCTGGCGGGGCTGGTGACCGCCCTTTCCGGCCTGTGGCTCGCCAGCCACCTGCAGCAGCGCGTCCGCGCCCTCCGTGACCGGCTGGCCCTGACGCTGAGCGTGGAGGGCTGAGGATGCCGCGCCCGGCCCGTTTTCAGCCCCCCGAGGCGCCGAGCCTCAACATCACGCCGCTGATCGACATGGTGTTCATCCTATTGATCTTTTTCGTGGTCAACGCCTCCTTCGTACGGGAAACCGGGGTGGAAGTGCGGCGCCCGGCGGCCAAGAGCGCGGTGGTGCAGGCGCATGCCGCCATCCTGGTCGCCGTCACCGCCGCCGGCGAGATATGGATCGAGAAGCAGCGCATCGACCCCCGCCTGGTCCAGGCCCGCATTGCCCGCCTCCACGCCGAGAACCCCAAGTCCAACGTGGTGATCCTGGCGGACGAGAAAGCCCCTACCGGGGTGGTGCTGGCGGTGCTCGACGCCGCCCGCCTGGGCGGCGTGGAACACGTGGCGGTGGCGGCGGCGCGGAAACCCTGACGGGGCGTGGGATGCGGTGGGCCCTCTACGTCACCCTGGCGCTGGCGCTGAACCTGGGATTGTTCCAGTTCATGGCCGGCCTCATCGCCTATCACCGCCTCGGCCTGCGGGAGGTTGTCACTGCCTACCGCCTCGACTTCGTACGCCCGCCGCCGGTGGCGGAGCCGCCGCCTCCGCCGCGCCCCCGCCTGCCGCCGCCGGAGCCGAAGCCGGTCGCGGCCCCCCGGCCCCCCGGTCCGTCCGCCCCCGTGCGGGGCAACGTCTCCCGCTTGCCCCTTCCCCTGCCGGCCCTGAAGCTGGAGGCGCCCCTGGCTACCGGCCCACAGGTGGCGGTACCGCCGCTGCCGTCGTTGATGGTGGAAGGCGAGCCCGGTCCCGGCCCGGTACGCCTGCCCCCAGCCGTGCCCGGCTACGTGGTGGTGGAATTCACCGTGACCGAAACCGGCACGGTTCGGGATCCCAAGATCGTCGAGGCCCGGCCCCCCGGCGTGTTCGATCTGGCGGTGCTGCGGGCGGTGCGCCGCTGGCGTTTCCAGCCCAAGCGCGGCAAGGACGGGAAACCGGTGGCGGTGCGGGCCCGCCAGCGGCTCGAATTCCGGCTGCGCCGATGAGACCGCTGTGGGGCCTGATCCTGATGGTGTGGCTGGGCTGGGGTGCGGCGGGCGGCCCGCCAGGCTCTCCGGGCCGGCACCGCCGAGGCGGCGGAAGCGTACCTGTGGTTGGGCGTTGCCGCCTACCATCTGGGTGATGCCGCCACCGCCCGCAAGGCCCTGACCCGGGCCCGCCGTGCGAACAAGATCGCCCGTCTGGCGGCCTACTGGCTCGGTTGTGTGGCGGGTGAATACCGCTGTCCGTGAGCGGCGTGTTTTCGACAGGTCAGGTGCGGCATATGCCGTATTTTCGTGTCATATGCCGCAGCGGCACTTTGCCGTTTTCATCGATGGCCGGCGTTCGGGCGCTTTTCTTCCGGTGGTTCGGTTTTTGCATGAATCGAAGGATCGAAAAAAAAGATGGCCTGGCGATGCGGACGTTCTTTCTCCTATTGATGATTTGGGCGGCGGCGCTTGCCGCCGAACCAGCGCCGCTGCCACCGGTGGACGGGGCGACGGCGTCCGCCTATGGCCGGGCGGTGGCTTTGGCCGGCGACACCGCCGCGGTCGCCGCCGAGGACGGCGTATGGCTGTTC
>JALSGW010000269.1 GCA_026982585.1 Alphaproteobacteria bacterium
GGGCGCGTTCGGCCCGAAGATGGTCCTCGGGCGCGGCCTGGGCGGGCGATGATGCGGCCGCCATCAGCAGCAGCAGCGGGGCCGCCGCCCTAGGGCTGCACCAGACAGGCACCGGTCATCTCGCTCGGCTGATCCACCCCCAAAAGCCACAAAAGGGTGGGGGCGACGTCGGCCAGAATGCCGTCCCGCAGCCGCAGGCCGGTGCCGACCCCGTAGAGGAAACACGGCACCGGCGAGTGGGTGTGGGCGGTGTGGGGGGCGCCGGTGTCGGGATCGCGCATGAGCTCGCAGTTGCCGTGATCGGCGGTGACCAGGGCCGCCCCGCCCACCTCGCTCACCGCCGCGAGCAGCCGGCCCAGGCAGCGATCCACGGTCGCCACCGCCCGCACCGCCGCCTCCAGATCGCCCGTATGCCCGACCATGTCGGGATTGGCGTAGTTGACGAGCAGGAAGTCGAAGCGCCCGCTGCGGATCGCCGCCACCAGCGCATCCGTGACCGGCTCCGCCGACATCTCCGGCTTGAGGTCGTAGGTGGCCACCTTGGGCGAGGGCACGAGCAGCCGCTCCTCGCCCGCAAAGGGCTCCTCCCGGCCGCCGTTGAAGAAATAGGTGACATGGGCGTATTTCTCGGTCTCGGCGATGCGGAACTGGGCAAGCCGCCGCTCCGCCAGCACCTCGCCCAACACCCGCCTGAGCTGCTCCTGGGGCACCAGCACATCCAGATGGCGGTCCAGCTCCGCCGCGTAGCTCATCATGCCGCCCGCGTAGCTGAAGCGGAGCCGGCGGGGGCGGGGGAAGCCCGTGAAGTCGGGCAGCACCAGCGCGGCCATCAGCTGGCGCACCCGATCGGCGCGGAAATTGGTGCACAAAAACCCGTCGCCGTCCGCCATGCCGGCATAATCGCCGATCACCGCGGGGGGCACGAACTCGTCGGAACGGCCCTCGCGATAGGCCGCCTCCACCGCCGCGAGCGGGGTCGGAAAGCGCGGTCCCTCGCCGTGGACGATGGCGCGATAGGCGCGCTCGGTGCGATCCCAGCGCCGGTCGCGGTCCATGGCGAAATAGCGGCCGGCCACGGTGGCCACCGCCACATCGCCGGCCCCCTCGAGCTCGCCGCACAGGCTCTCGAGGTGCCGAAGCGCCGCCCGCGGCGGGGTGTCGCGGCCGTCCGTGAAGGCGTGGATGCGGACCTCTAGACCGAGGCCGGCGAACAGGCGCGCGAGCCGGACCATGTGGCGCTGGTGGGCGTGCACGCCGCCCGGCGAGACCAGGCCGAGCAGATGCAGGCGGCCGGAACCACGGCGCAGCTGGGCGGCGATCGCCTGCAGCCGGCCCGAGCGCACGAGCTCGCCGGAATCCAAAACCCGATCCACCCGCGGCAGGTCCTGCAGCACGATGCGGCCGGCGCCGAGGTTCATGTGGCCCACCTCGGAATTGCCGAACTGGCCTTCGGGAAGCCCCACGTTGGGGCCGTCGGTGCGCAGCAGACAGCGGGGAAGCTCCCTCCACGAGCGGTCGAACACCGGCGTGTCGGCGAGCGCCACCGCATTGGCCTCGGAATCCTCGCGAAAGCCCCAGCCGTCGAGCACGCACAACACCACCGGCCGATACGGCCTGGATCCGCCCACATCCGCGCTCACGCCTCATCTCCTCCAAACCAAAGCCGCAAGCCCCAAGTTGCGGCCACAAGGGCGGTTGTCCACACCGGGCGGCCGCAGGCGACGGCCGGACGCGATCTCTTGGGGCACAGCGCGGGACCGCGGTGCCGCCGGCCGCGAAAGCAGCGGCAGAGAAGCCGGGGCGAGAGCGCTGCATGCAGCGCGCGCCCGCCCTGCTGCGGGGTGCGGCGCCCGGCCGTGGCGGCGGCCGGGCCCCAAGGGCGCCCACCGGCTTCGACCGGAAGCCAACCAGGCCAGCACGAAAGGCTCGGCGCCGCCGCACGCGGAGGGAGGCCTCGAGCAGGGCGACAGCAAACTGTCGCCGTCGGCGCCGCCGCACGCGGAGGGGGCTCCGGTACCGCCGCCGCCAGCAGCCCGCGCCA